>JBFJZQ010000141.1:0-8053 GCA_041622015.1 Oleiphilaceae bacterium | reverse complement strand
AGCCCTCATTTTTGTGATATATCTAATAGTCTTATGCGTTATTTGTGAACGACTGTTAAGTTTTTAACCAGTAGAAATGTTTTAATTAGAGATCAGCTATACTATTTGAACCTTGTATTTAACTTCTGGCTTGTAATATGTCATTCACTATAAAACGATTTTTCTTAATGTTGGTGGTTGGTTTCTCTTTATCAATAACGGTAAATGCGGAATTAACTACATTGTCAGATAATGATTTATCTGAGGTTGATGGCGCGGGTGTTGGTCTGGTAATGGATGATTTTGCGTTTAGTCATGGTCATAATACATCGGAGGGTAAGGTTTTCAGGATTACGGGTATAAAAAGTCAAGATAATCAAGATGTTATTATAAATGTTAATCAGCTTTATATAGCCCGTTCAGGTAGTAACTATGGCTCCAATCTTGAGGGAGTTAACTTGGGTCGTCTATCAAACCCTTATGAAATTGACCTTATTGATGGCGATGATATTGGTTTGAATGGGGAGGCAGTTCTTCAATTAGCTGCGCCGACTAAAGTTGATGCATCTATAGGTTATGACTGTTTAGATATTAACGCGGCAGCTGGAAGTGGAACATGTTCAAGTCGTCCATCGTCTTCGTCATGGGTTAATGGTGAGCGTCCAGATATGGGGCTTGAGTTAGAAATTAATGTTGGAAGTGAAGCGCCTAAAAACCTTAATTTTAATGTCCAAAGCGCGGTTTTTGATGGCTCATACCTAAGGTTATGGGGGGATGAAAATGAAAATAAAATGGCCGCCGAATTTAGGTTAAATTTTTATACGCCCCAATTAGAAATAAGTACCTGTAGTCAGGCCAATCAAGGTTGTAGTTCATCGATCAAAATGCAGGATTTTCAACTCGAGTTGGCTCTAGGGAATACCTTTCAGCCTCTTTATATCGGTGTAGATAATATATCTGGTGGCTTAACCTTAGAAATTGCAAAAATCACTCATGAATATATTAATAATATAGATGCTGTGAGTGGACAGTCCGATGGCTCTTCACAAGGTAATCAGGCCTATGCTTTTTTTGACGATTTTTATTCTAATGATGCCTATCGAAGCAACTTTTCAGTAGGAAATTTAGATATTGGCGGTGTTTCATTAGGCTCTTCTAAGGTTGAAGGTATGTTGATACAGTATTTGGATGTCAAGTTTAGAGACTTGGATCAATAAGGAAGGTTGTTATGAACAAGTTTTGCTTGCTTTTATTGTTATGTTGTTCGTTCGTAGCTAAAGCAGATTTAGAAAAAATTGACGATAAAGATTTATCCGCTGTAACAGGTCAGGCTGGCGTATATTTGACAGGTGAAGTTTCTATAAATGAGGAGGGCGGTCCTCTGGAAAATAGTTATTTCGGAGCTTGTTCAGATAATACTAAGCAATGTGGTGCTCGTTTATCGTTTCAGACTCAGCAAGACGGCGGATGGTTTGTCCTGGATAATATAAAAGGGTCTATTTCTTTTGAAGGATTAACCTTTCAGGTTCGCAATATCTCTTCGGGTTTTGGCGGTGATGGAGAGTTGTTCAATCGTGATGTAATGGAAGTTGGTTTGCCTGAAAGTATACGAATGAATGATTTTCAGTACACCTTAGCGACCGGTAGTTCATCTAGACCTACCGATGGCGCATATAAGCAAGTTGATTTAATGACGGTTGAAATGAGTGGTGACTTGACTCTTCAAGGTAACCTTCTTGTTTTTCCAACGCCTTAGGTAGTTAGTATGTTAAAGCTTTTGATTATAGTTGTCGGAATGGCTGGCTCATTTAACTTTGCTTTTGCCGAAATGAAAGCATTAGATGATGAAGTGCTGTCAGGGGTAAGTGGTCAGTCTGGACTGACGCTGGATCTTGAATCTAGGCTAAGTGTGGCAGAGTTAGCATATTTTGATGACGGTAAGGGTCTTGCTCTTCAAGGATTACGTTTGAGTTCAGCCGCCGACCCAGCAGAGTTTGCAAAGTATCGTTTACAGTTAGATATACTTGCTGGTGGTGATCTTTCGCTAGCGTTTAAATCAGAGAATGTTTCAAGGTTTGAAGTTGAAGAAATTCGTTTCATCGAAGCACCAGGCATCGCGTCAATAAACTCTGATCCGAGTATTGGTGGTATCTTTATAGATTACGAGATTGAGGGTAGGTTGCTGACGCATAATCGAGGTAATGGGGTTATAGGGCCGAATAATGTATTGGGCGGTGAATATGATCTAGATTTTACGATTACAAATGGTCGTCTTGGTTATAGAACTAACGGTAACGAATTTATTTTAGATGGCATGACATTAGATGTAAGTTCTTTGGGGATGATTTTTGGTGTGACACCTGCAGGAGAACTAAATCTTGCCATGCCTAATTTGAAAGCTGAATTGAGTGTCGAAGCAATCCGGTTTAGTAATAATCCATTAAATCACGGAGTCAGTAATGATGTTACTACAGGCAGTCCGCTCGCGAGTTATGGGGGACTGTGGTTGAATATGGATTTGAATACAGACTTAAGGATAAAAGCGGGTGGTGCTGACGGTTTAACCGGTATGACGATAAATTCTGAAACAATTATTAATCGTATGGATATAGCCTGGGGTGATGATACGAATTGGGCTGCTAGTGGTTATTGGGTAGGTGCGTTAGGCTTAAATGGGGCATTAGATATAACAAATTTGAAAATAGATATTTTGTCTGATGAAGATCAATTGGCAGACCCAAGTAAAGATTATGGTAGCGGGCTTGCCATGGCTTTTGAAACCTTGTCGCTCTCACTAAATGTTCAAGATTTTGTTTTAGGTGAGACAAAAAATAGTATTGATTCATATGTTGCATCTGCCACTCAGTTACAAAACTCAATAGGCGGGTTTGATATTAATCTAAATTTTGCTGATAGAGTTTTTGACGGGGAACTGCTGACCAATAAGATATTATTGCAGGCTGGTGGTGACTTAAACGCAGGTTATCAGGGAATGCGATTAGATACCCGCTTAAGTCTTGCTAGTCCCAATAATGAATCTAATTTTGTTTATACCGAAGATGGCTATTCACTCATGTTCAGTAAGTTAGAAGGCTATGTTGATGGAGATATTACACTGGACGTTACTTCAGCAGGGGATATTAATGGCATCACTTACTATGATGGCTTAAGGCTTGGCTTTGAAGACCTAGCATTTGGTTATAGTACTGAGGGAATTAGGGTAGCTCAAGATACTGGAAACTCGAATGACTTAAAAAATAAATCATTGCAAGCGGCAACAGAGGTCAGTGCTTTTTCTGGTCTATCTGGTTTGGGGGGTAAACCTTCATTAGAAGGTGTATTAAACGGCCATATTACACTAGGAGCGGGTGGTAACTTAGGTGCTGAGGGAATTACGGTAAACGCTGATGTGTCAGTGACTGATGGAAATATGGCGCAATTTCTTCAGTCTGACGGATCAGGTCTATGGTTAAGTGGTTTGAATTATGATGTTCACTTAAGGGATATGAAGCTTGATGTGACTAGTGAGGGCTTAAGTATTTACGAGGGTGAAACTTGGAGTAAGTTGGATGTCACAGATTTCAGAGTTGGCGGTAAAAATACCGGTGCTTCGTTTGGTCGAGTAGTGCTTGAAAGTTATGAGGTGGCCTCAGAAACAATAATCTCAGCAGGTGGTGCGGGCCAAGTCTGTATCGGTGGTGTGGGTTCAAGTTTAGCAGCCTGTGAGTCAGATAGTGGTCGATGGGATGATAGGGGTGTGCAAGGCATTACTGTCGCGGCAAAAAGACATTTTAAAGAGAAAATTGAGCTAGAAGGGAAAAGGAATAGGTTTACCTGGGAGGTTGCACGCACGGGAGAAGGTGCTCCGAGCGTTCAAAATAATACAGGCTTGCAGTTGATATTCGATAATTTCACAACGAATGATGGTGATGGTTTGTCAGATACGTTCGGGATACAGACTGTCCAGAATTTGGATGTTGCAAGAGCTCCAGTGATTAAAAAAAGCACGGGCACAGATAGTAATGGTGTTTTTGGTAATAAAGGCGATGAAAAAATTATGCGTCCAGATGGGACGTATGAATATAAATCACCAGTTGCTTTATCGGCAGCGGATATAGCTAATCGGCCTATTGGTGTTGCGTTTAGAAAAGAAACTCAATTTAAAGAACTGGATATTGAAAAGGTAAATTTATCTCATCCAGTAGGTGGAGAGTCAACTTTGCTGTATGGTTTAAAGCTTCAAAATTTTAATATAACGACGGATATCACAGCGACACCTATGAATTAGGTTGCTGAATAGTTGCCTATCTTGATACTTCAGCTTGCGGTAATATACTCTCGCTTTTATTAGACGGTGAGATGTTATGGATTTGAATAGGCTGATTTCATTGCTCTCTGATGGGGAGATTCATTCAGGCTCAAAGCTAGGAAGATTGATGGGGGTAACCCGTACATCAATTTGGAAAGTTATACCTAGTTTGCAAGAGTTAAGCGTTCCGGTCGAGATCATTAAAGGAAAAGGCTATCGCATAAAAGGTGGCCTTGATCTGCTACATAAAAATAAAATTCTCTCCTTATTGCCGCAAAATATTTCAAGTCTTGTCGATATCGACCTGTTATTGAATTGTTCATCAACAAATGATTTTCTTTCAACGTCCTCTGATGAAATTAAATTTGGCCATTACGTAATCTGTTTAGCTGAGAATCAAACAGCTGGAAGAGGTCGTCGTGGTCGCACTTGGGTGAGTCCTTTTGCTAAAAATATTTGTTGTAGTATTTCTTTTGTTCTAGAGGGTGGGGTTGAAGTATTAAATGGCTTAAGTCTTGTAGTTGGTGTTGCTGTTGCTAAGACATTAGAGGGTTTGGGTGTTAATGACGTATCTCTTAAGTGGCCAAATGATGTTTATATAGGTGATAGAAAAATAGCGGGCGTACTGTTGGAGTTAAGTGGTGAAGCGACAACGAGCTGGAAGGTTGTATGTGGTGTCGGTTTAAATGTCCACATGACTGAACAGGATGAGATCGAAATAGATCAAGATTGGTGTGCTCTTGATGAGAGCATTAAATTAGAACGGAATGTTATTGCTGCGGCAATGTTAGAGCAAATAATAACAACGCTGGAGCTCTTTAAAAAACAGACATTTGAATCATTTTTAGGGGACTGGGCGCGCTTTGATATGTTACGGGGCAAGCAAGTGAGAGTCTTGCCTGGTGGGTCTGAGGGGGAGGTTGTAGGGATAAATTTACAGGGGGCATTAATCATCAAAGGTGACAAAGGAGAATATATTGTTAACGCAGGTGAAGTTAGTGTGAGGAAAAAGTGATTCTATTGGTAGATGTAGGTAATACCAGAATAAAATGGCGATATTTGAATGCTTTGTATATAAAAATTGATTCTGGAGAAATGAATAATGATCTAGTGTCGAGGAGTTCATTAATTGGCTCATTCAAATCCTATGATATTCAGGCATTGTACTTATCATGCGTTGGTCAAAGGGGGGTCTTGGATTGTATAAAAGAGTACTCGGAATGGCAGAAAATTAAGCTCAATATTATAGAGGCTCAAAAAAATATGTGCGGTGTAACCTTTGCATATGAAGAAATTGGTCGATTAGGTATTGATCGGTGCTTGGCCATGATTGGTGCATTTGAGGGAAGTGGTATTTTGGTGGTAGATGCAGGTAGTGCTATCACTGCAGATTATATAGATGATAGAGGTCGTCATATTGGCGGTTATATTGTACCTGGCTATGAAATGTGTAGGACTGTTTTATTGGGGAAAACTGCCAAAATAGGTGTGATGGCTGATTTAGGTAGTCTTGAGCCAGGTGCTAATACTGATGCTTGTGTCAATAATGGTTTCGCTGTTATGTATAGTGCATTGCTTGAAGGGTTTATTAAGTCGGCAAGAGATTTTGGGATAGCTAGATTCGTCGTAACAGGTGGAGATGGAGTAATGATTGCTTCTTTGAGCGCAGAAGTTATTGAGTGTCATGAGAATTTAGTCTTGGACGGATTGCAAAAATATTCATTACAGTTCGAGCGAGAGTCTGGGGTGTTGTTATGAAATGGCTGTTTCTATTGTTGGTGACAATTAATGTAATCTTGTTTGTAGTGCAAGTGAAGGATAAGGAGAGCAAGGGTCAAGTTAGTAGTTTTAATAAAGTTCCGGGTGCTCAGCATATAAAGTTGTTGAAAGAAGAAGTAAAAAGTTCAAATGAGCGATGTGTAGTGGTTGGTGCAATTGCAGATAAAAGTGCTTTGGATCAAGTTGTAGGTTATCTGACAGGGAAAAATATTGAATTTGAATTGATTGAAAAGGAGTTGATGTTGGCTCCTAGTTATTGGGTGTATGTCAAAGATGGGCCAGATGAGTCCTTATTAAAAAAACTCGATAACCTGAAAATTGATAGTTATATGGTGGCGTCTGGTGAGTTAAGTGGACGATTGTCAGTAGGGTTGTTTGCAAATATTGATTTAGCTCAAGACATGATAGAGATGCTGAGTAAAGTTGGAGTGAATGCCGCTTTTATTGAAAAGATGAAGATAAAGAAAACTAAATGGGTGTCATTCGGTCTAAATGAAAATGGTACGGAAGTGCCAGTTGTTAAGGCTTTAAAGGATATGCAAATAAATCTTGGGGAAATTAAAGAATTTTTTTGTAAAAGTATTGCATCTGAAAAGTAGTTCACTTAGTATAGCGGCCTCTCGAAAAGAGGGTGTCGGGCTGGTGTAGCTCAGTCGGTAGAGCAACGCACTTGTAATGCGTAGGTCGGGGGTTCGATTCCGTCCACCAGCTCCATTTTTTCGAGAGTCTAGGAGTCGTTATTCGATTCTAGCAAGGAGGGGTTCCCGAGTGGCCAAAGGGATCAGACTGTAAATCTGACGCGTAAGCTTCGGTGGTTCGAATCCACCCCCCTCCACCAGTTTAAAGTGGCGGGTATCGTATAATGGCTATTACCTCAGCCTTCCAAGCTGATGATGTGGGTTCGATTCCCACTACCCGCTCCAAAGTAATTCGATGCTCATATAGCTCAGTCGGTAGAGCGCCACCTTGGTAAGGTGGAGGTCACCGGTTCAACTCCGGTTATGAGCTCCAAGAGTATAATGTAATTTAATAGTTGTGTGTGGTCAATGCTGGATTTAGCTGGCCGTGGCGCAGTGTCTGTAATCGAGCGATTTTTTGAGGAGATGTTCGGATGGCAAAAGAAAAATTTGAACGTAATAAACCGCACGTTAACGTTGGAACCATTGGGCACGTTGACCACGGCAAAACAACATTAACAGCGGCGTTGACGCGTGTTTGTGCAGAAGTATTTGGCGGCGCAGCTGTCGACTTTGCAAACATAGATAATGCACCTGAAGAAAGAGAGCGTGGTATTACAATTGCTACCTCTCACGTAGAGTATGATTCAAATGAGCGTCATTACGCTCACGTTGATTGTCCGGGACACGCCGATTATGTGAAAAACATGATCACTGGTGCTGCTCAGATGGATGGCGCAATCTTAGTATGTGGTGCGACTGATGGCCCTATGCCTCAGACTCGTGAGCATATCTTGTTGTCTCGTCAGGTTGGTGTACCTTATATCGTAGTATTCTTAAATAAAGCTGACTTGCTTGCCGAAGATTGTGGTGGTGCAGGTTCAGAAGAATATAACGAAATGCTTGAATTGGTTGAGATGGAAATTCGTGAGTTGTTAGATACCTATGAATTCCCAGGTGATGACACGCCAATTATTGCAGGTTCTGCATTGATGGCGTTGAATGGTCAGGACGATAACGAATTAGGCACAACGGCTGTTAAGAAGCTGATTGAGGCGCTAGATTCTTATATTCCTCAGCCAGAGCGTGCAGTTGATCAGCCATTCCTAATGCCGGTAGAAGATGTATTCTCAATCTCTGGTCGTGGTACGGTTGTAACAGGTCGTGTAGAGCGTGGGATTATCAAGGTTGGTGAGTCAATCGAGATTATCGGTATTCGTGATACTCAAACTACTACCTGTACTGGTGTAGAAATGTTCCGTAAGTTGCTTGACGAAGGTCGTGCAGGTGAGAACGTAGGTGTGTTATT
>JBFJZQ010000140.1:0-8102 GCA_041622015.1 Oleiphilaceae bacterium | reverse complement strand
GTTACATATTCTTTCTTTTTAAAGCGTGTGCAACGCCTGTTATCTACTAAACTAAACTCAATACTCCTTTGCATGCCAAAAGCTTGTGAAAATTCATTTTTGAAAAACTAGTTTGTGAATCTTCTTTTAGCATTTTTAAAGTGTTTTTTTTCTATAAGCTTTTGCCTTATTTTTTGTCGTATTTGTCATGCGGTGTAAAGGTTGCTTCAAATTAATTATAAAGATCTACCTTTTATAAAAAGGTAGCTGAGGATGGTATGGCTAACCGAGATGCATCTGCCTATGAGGCAGTATTTTTTTTGGACAAGAAAAAAGTAACGCGACATATGCTCTATTCAGAGTTTGAAGCTCTCCTGGATGGTTTAGGGGCGCTACCTGACTATGCGGATGAAGATGCCAAAGCTGTTTATGCCGTGATTAGTAAGTCGGGAAAGATTTCAGCGCTGGTGTTTTTTATTTTGTATTTTGATGAAGAGGGTAAGGCTGATGCAAGCTGGAATATCCCGGTAGAGCGTTTGGCAGAGGTAAGTGGGCGAGGTCCGGATTTAGGTGGGGGGCCTATTAGGTTGGCTTGCCGAGGGCAGTGTGCGATCAATTGGCATCAAAATGATTTATGGGATCCTGATATGACGCCAGGTTCCAATGATTTTTTGTTGCTCAAAAAAGCAGTTGAAGAGAATAGGCTTCGTTTCAACTTTAAAAAAGCAGAAATAGACGTGCCAGTACTGTCGAAAAGTAGCTTGGGTGATGAGTCTTTGCTTGAAGAACTTGATTTCGATTCTGATCAAGAAAAGAGGCTTAAGATGGCTCGCTTATTAAAGGAGCAGCGTTTACGAATTCGAACTTTAGAGTCTAGTCACGCACAGTCCGTGGGTAGTTCTGATCGAGAGCAAATGATCAGTTTGCATGCTTATAAGAATGAAATTCAGACGCTTAAGCAATCTGTTGAGCAGCTTAAATTGATGAATGAAAAGCTTAAAGATAAGCTTTCTTCGCGCAATGATCAGTTTTTGAGCTTACAGGATAAAGTCAGTGATCAGGCGGCTTTAGTTGCAAAGTTAGAGGCGAACTTAAAAAATGCTTCTGGCGGCGAGCGCATAGGTCTTGAAAAACAAAAAATGGAAGCAGAGATTGTTTTATTGAAGGAACAATTGGAGCGGAAAGATTTTGAACTGGCTAATCGAGCTGAGAGAGAGGAGCAGTTGAGAGCTGAGCTAGAAGAGTTAAGTGAGTCAATGGGGGGGGGTATTGAAACATCTTCTATTATTAAGCGTCTAAAAGAGCTTGAAGTAGTTTATGTCGTTTATCATGCAGGAGCCGGGCATATCACGATGACCTCTGATGAAATTTTACGTTATGTTGAAAATCCGAATACCTTTATTGCGGCTAAGTGCTTTGTTACTGAAGGCCAATACTTAGCTTGGTTAGAGCATTTTGATAACCCTGTATGTCGGCATAAGAATGAACAAGGGCAAGTGTGTGCTGCACAGGTGGATAAAGTAAGTATTCCTAGCGAGTTTGAGCAAGGGATTGATGATCGTTGTGAAAGGCATCAATAGCATGTTATCTGAGGGCGCGTTAAAAAAAAGCTTGAAAGAGTTTGTCGAGTTCTTGCCAGATATTGAGGCTTGTCAGTTTAGCTTTGCTAAAGAAAAGCTTATTTCGATAGATTGTTTGCGCTTAGATAAGATTCATCCTTTTGTCTCTGGTAATAAATGGTATAAATTGAAGTATTCAATCCTTCATGGGTATCAGTCTGGTAGAAGTCAGTTTTTAAGTTTTGGTGGCGCTTACTCTAATCATCTTCATGCTCTAGCTTATGTAGGCAAGCATTTGAATGTTAAAACAGTGGGCATCATCAGGGGAGAGCGTGTTGAGCCGCTTAATCCAACTCTGCAAGATTGTCAGGACTGGGGGATGGAGCTTCGTTGGGTGTCTAGGGAACAGTATCGTCAACTTACCTCTAATTCTATCGGTGAAGATCCTCTTGCTTCTGCGCAAAAGCAGTTCTTTCTACTTTATCCTGAAGCCTGGATTATCCCTGAGGGTGGGGCGGGTTCAGATGGTGTTTTGGGTGTTGAATCATTATTTAATGCACTTCATCATAAAGGCTTATTGGATTACGATTTTATTGTCACGCCTGTTGGTTCTGGAACAACTTTGGCAGGTGTGGCGAGAGCTAAAATTGGTCGAGCAAAATGCTTGGGTTTCTCGGCATTAAGAGGTGCATCAGACCTTGAACGAAGAGTTGAAAGTCAGCTGGAAGATGCTGCAAAAGTTAATCAATGGTCTATTGCTCACGATTATCATTTTGGTGGATTCGCAAAAATTAATTCTCGCTTAACGAATTTTATTTCTACTATCTATAAGCAATATGACTTTCTCTTAGATCCTATCTATACAGGGAAAATGCTCTATGGCCTTGCTGAATATATTCATCAAGGTCGAATTCCCTCTGGCTCAAAAGTGTTGATGGTCCACACCGGCGGCTTGCAAGGATGGCGTGGCTTTGGCGACAAAGATCCTCAAAAAAACGATGATTAATAAGTTCTCATCAAATCTATTTATCAAAACCGATAAAGTGCTTTAGCGAGAAATTTCAAACTGTTAGGATAGGTTAAGTCTGAAAGCCTGTTTTCTGAAGTGATCATACATAAGAATCTTTAGCGTGGAAAAAGTTTAGAATGGATAATTTTCGTAATATCGGCCTGATAGGTCGTTTAGGAAGTGCTCAGGTAGTTGATACCTTGCGCCGACTTAAAAAATTTCTAGTCAATGAAGGGTATTACTTAATTATCGAAGAGAATATTGGGGCGCTGATGCCAGGGCATGGCATGCAGGTTTCCAGTGTCAAAATGATGGGTGAAGTGTGTGATCTGGTCATCGTAGTCGGTGGTGATGGCAGTTTGTTAGGTGCCGCGAGAGAGCTTGCGAAGTCAAATGTCCCCGTTTTGGGGGTAAACAGAGGTCGCTTAGGCTTCCTGACAGATATTTCACCGAACGAGCTCGAAGAAAAAATTAAAGATGTATTGTCAGGGCAGTATATTCAAGAACGTCGTTTTCTGTTGGACGTCAATATCAAAAGAAATGGTGAGCCGATAGGCTTTGGTTCTGCGTTAAATGATGTGGTGCTTCACCCTGGTAAATCGACAAGAATGATCGGTTTTGACTTGTTTATTGAGGGGCAGTTTGTATATAGCCAAAGATCAGATGGCCTAATCGTTTCAACGCCAACAGGCTCAACAGCTTATTCTTTATCGGCAGGCGGTCCCTTGTTGCATCCGAAGCTTGATGCTATTGCCTTAGTGCCGATGTTTCCTCATACCTTGTCTAGCCGACCCATTGTTGTAGACGGGAAAAGTGAAATAAAGATCGTTATTGGCGAAGGCAATGAGATATATCCTCAAGTAAGTTGTGATGGGCAGCACCACATTCCAGTGGCGCCTGGCGATGCGGTCAGTATCACCAAAAAGCCACATAAAGTGCGGCTGATCCACCCCATGTCACATAATTTTTATGAAACGTGTAGGGAAAAACTTGGTTGGGCTAATAATTTGACTGACGGTTAATATATGAGTTTTAAAAAAGCCAAAGTTCATCAAGGATATGATTTGATTGGTGATGTCCATGGATGTGGTCATTCGCTCGAGCGGCTATTAAAAAAAATGGATTATGTTCATGTGCATGGCTGTTATCGACACCCTTCTCGTAAAGTTATATTTGTGGGTGACATCGTCGATAGAGGGCCAAGGATCCGTGAAGCGCTGCATATCGTTAAAGATATGGTTGACCAAGGGCAAGCTGAGATCGTTCTGGGTAATCATGAATATAATGCGATGTGTTATTGCACAGAAGCCAGGCCGGAAAGTGGTCAGCGTTTTCTTCGTGAACATACCGCTCGTAATCATAGATTAATACGCGAAACCTTAGAGCAGTTCAGCTCCTATCGAACTGAATGGCATATGTTTTTGAATTGGTTTCACAGGATCCCATTATTTATTGAAAAAGAGCACTTTCGTGTAGTGCATGCTTGCTGGGATGAGCAGGCAATCAAAAAATTTAAAGAAATTTCTTCTGACCATTGTATTGATATGGACTTCTTACATGCTTCGAGCCATGAGGATTCATTTGAAAGTCGTTTAGTGGATAAGTTGACGAGAGGTACGGTATTGGATTTACCGGACGGAGAGTCAATCTTAAGTAAGGATGGCTTAGTGCGTCATATGTTTCGCACAATGTTTTGGAGTGATGAGCCAGAAACGTATAATGATGTTGTATTTCAACCCGATCCTCTGCCAATTGAAATGGCTGAGCGAGAGTTGTCTGCAATTGAAAAGCAAAAACTCTTGAGTTACCCCTCTACTGAACCTCCCGTATTCGTTGGGCATTATTGGATGTCGGGAGAGCCAGAACCTATTCAGGATAATATTGCTTGTTTAGATTATAGTGCTGTTAAGTATGGGAAACTGGTTGCATATAGAATGGATCAAGAGCAAATTTTAGATAAATCAAAATTTGTATGGGTTGAAGTAAAAAAAGAATGATAAGAGTTCACGAAGTTTCCATAGACATAAATTTGTCTCGTTTTAGTCAGTGGCTTACCTCTCAGGGGGTACGTCACCGAATCGTTGAAGAGCTTGGTAAACAAGTACTTTATATTGAAAATGAAGACTTAAAAGATCAGGTTTTCCAGGCTTTAGAGCGTTATAATGAAGAGCCTCTCCTGCAAGAAAAGTTAAATGAGTGGGTAGATATAAACTCCCTTCGTTTGAATGAGATAAACTCTCGCTCAGCAGTTCATTCTCTTTATTTACGCGCATCGCCTAAGCAGGCTCCCATCATATTCTTACTGATGGTTATCAGTTTGCTTGTCGCTTTCTTTAGCGATTTCGGGCAGGGCGGTCCGTTCATAAGAAACTTTCTGATATTAGATCCTTTAACCTTGGATGCAGACTTATCAAACGCCTCAGGTCGTTGGATTGGGCTGATGGATACATTAGTTTCTGGTGAGGTGTGGCGGGTTATCAGTCCGGACTTTATCCATTTTAATGTGATGCATATTACCTTTAATCTGTTGATGCTTTGGGTGTTAGGAGGTCAGCTTGAAACCCAAAAAGGATCACTGTCATTTTTAGCGCTGGTTATTTTTGTTTCCATTGCTTCTAATATTGCCCAATTACTGGAAACCAGTTACTTATTTGGCGGCATGTCAGGTGTTGTTTATGGTTTGGTAGGCTACTGCTGGTTATGGCGCTACTTTCAGCCAAGTATTTTTTTTCCGGATGTATTGTTAAAGTTCAGTTTGGTCTGGCTTATATTGGGTTATACGCCTTTAACGGAATGGTTGGGTCTGGGGAAAATGGCAAATGCTGCCCATTTATATGGCCTGATCGCCGGTTTGCTTTGGGGGGGGATCACTCTTTTTGTGAATGAAAAGCTTTTAAAAAAAACCAATTCAAAGTAAAGGGTTAAAAAATCCCAAGCAAACTTAAAGTTACGACTTAGTTTGCTTGGGTGCGAAACCTTTTAGGGCTTCACTAATAATGAGAGAGACTAATAAGTTGAGAGATTCTGCCATCAACCAAGCGCATATAAAGTATGTGTTCAGTAGGATAGAATTACCTCTATTCCTTAAAAGCACTTAAATGATAATGATTATCATTTGCATTGTAAAGGGCGTGATTAAAAATATTTCGTAATAGTTATCGCTTAAATTTTTAAATAGGGTGGCATGATGAATTTTGAAGATGTAGCACAACAAATTTCACCAGATATATATCAACGTTTCAAAGAAGCTTTAGAGCTTGGTAAGTGGCCTGACGGACGTGTTTTAACGAAAGAGCAAAAAGAAATTTGTCTTCAGGCTGTCATCGTCTATGAAGCAGCTCAAGGTGTGCCTGAAACACAACGGACAGGTTATGTCGACTCAAGCAAGAAAACATCTCCGTGTGGCCCTAAGGATGATGGTGCACAGCCTGTTCGTATTCTGCATTAATTTCAGTCAAAAATTTATACTATTATTTGATTAAGGTATTGCTATGGCACATATAATCTCCGGTGACTTGCAGAAAATGCGGGTGCAACAAGCTCAGCCAGTTGCTTACTTTTTGCGTGTAGCAAATGAGAGCATTGCACTAAATGATTTTATTGGTAAGCACTTAAAGATCGAAGCCAGTGGCGAAATACATTGTTTGCATTGTCAAAGGCGAACTAAAACCAGCTTTAATCAAGGTTATTGTTTTCCTTGTTTTAAATCTTTAGCGCAGTGTGACCGATGTATTATGAGTCCAGAGCTTTGCCATTACGCCCAGGGAACATGCAGGGAACCTGAGTGGGGCGAGCAGAACTGCTTTCAGGAGCATATCGTTTATTTGGCAAACTCTTCTGGCTTAAAAGTGGGGATTACGCGACATAATCAAGTGCCGGTTCGATGGATAGATCAGGGTGCCGTATCGGCATTGCCAATTTTTTCTGTAAAAACCAGGCATTTATCAGGCTTGATAGAAGTAGCTTTAAAAGAGTGGGTGGCTGATAAAACGAATTGGCGAAAAATGCTTAAACACGATGTTGAAGAAATGGATTTGACTGTGGAGCGAGATAGAGTTTTTAATCTCGCTCACGATGCCCTTTTAGCATTAGAGTCAGAATACGGTGATCAGATAACCCGGCTTGAAGAAGATCCGTGGCACTTCGACTACCCTAGCCAATCTTGGCCTGCAAAGATAACGACACATAATTTAGATAAACAACCTGTTGTTGAAGGTGTTTTACAGGCTATTAAAGGTCAATATTTGATATTTGATACGGGCTGTTTAAATATTCGAAAATTTACTTCTTATCATGTTTCGATTTCTAGTGAAGCTTGTGAAATAGCTTAATGAGACCTTTGCTAAGCTCGTTACGTCGTGCAAAGGTCTCTAATGTCAAAAAATTATTAAGATCATTTATTATATTGTTATAAAAATCAGGAATAAAATCCCCTATGTCTGCTTCCGATATGAACGTAATTTACCTCAAAGACTATACAGCTCCTGCTTTTAATATTGAGTCTCTAGCACTCTCATTCAGTTTGTTTGAAGAGGGTGCTAGCGTGCTGGCAACACAAAAAGTTTCAAAGCGCAGCCCAGGTGTGGCTGATTTAAAACTGGATGGTGAAGAGCTTGAGCTTCGTTCACTTAAAATTGATGGTCGTGAACTCCAGGCAAATGAGTATTCGGTTGAAGCAGAGTCATTAACCATTAAAGGCGTTCCAGATAAGTTTGTTCTGGAATGCGAAACCTGGATCAAGCCTCAAGAAAATAAACGCCTCGAAGGTTTGTACAAGTCTTCCACTATGTTTTGCACGCAATGTGAAGCGGAAGGTTTTAGGCGAATTACCTATTATCTTGATCGTCCGGATGTGATGACGCTTTTTACGACACGTATTGAGGCAGATAAAACGCTTTATCCGAATCTATTATCCAATGGTAATTTAGTAGAGCAAGGTGACTTAGAAGAAGGTCGCCATTTTGCAGTTTGGTCAGATCCGTTCCCAAAGCCTTGCTATCTCTTTGCCTTAGTCGCGGGTGACCTTTACTGTCAGGATGATAGTTTTACAACTTGTTCCGGTCGTCAGGTTGCACTGAAAATTTTTGTAGACCACAAAAACTCAGATAAATGTGACTATGCCTTAGATAGCTTGAAGCGTGCCATGAAATGGGATGAAGATACCTATGGCCGCGAATACGACCTGGATATTTTTATGATCGTCGCTGTTGATGATTTCAATATGGGTGCCATGGAAAATAAAGGCCTCAATATTTTCAATTCATCATGTGTTTTGGCGAAGCCAGAAACCACGACAGATAATGCTTATCTGAATATTGAAGCGATCGTTGCTCACGAATATTTTCATAACTGGTCGGGTAACCGCGTAACCTGTAGAGATTGGTTCCAGTTAAGCTTGAAAGAAGGTTTTACGGTCTATAGGGATTCGGTTTTTTCGGCAGATATGAATTCATCAGTCGTTAAGCGTATTGAAGATGTAAATATGCTAAGAACGGCACAATTTGCCGAAGATGCGGGTCCTATGGCGCATCCGATTCGGCCTGCTTCCTATATGG
>JBFJZQ010000139.1:0-8110 GCA_041622015.1 Oleiphilaceae bacterium | reverse complement strand
TTCAAAGAGCCAGGCACGTTAACCATGCAATCGTTCATGATTGATTAATTTTGGACGCTAATTAAAACAATTAGCGAAGTTCATCAACTGAATCCAATACATCGGGGCTCAGTTTCACTTTATATCGTTTGAGTTTTTCACCATTTAAAATAATTCGACTACCTGCTGGGAATTGCACTGCCTGTAGTGGCAGATCTTTTTCCAAGATTTTCATAGCCAATAAGGCGGCTTGTCTTGCCGTGGTGGGAAGGTCGGCCACTAAACTCATCATCGCGCCCATATCGACAAACACAGGGTTGTAGGTAATTACAGGTAAACGCTGTTTTTCTGCCAAGTTAAATAAGGCATCGACACTTTTAACGGAAGAAATAGTAATTGAATCTGAGATCAGCCATAAGGCATCTATCTCGCTTAAAAACGTTTTTGCAGATGTTAAAAGCTCATCGTCATTTGTTATTTTTACAGCCTTTAACTTTAGCGATAAATTTTTAGACACTGCCTGCGCATCATTGATCAAAGATTCGTTTTTTTCGCTGTAAAAAACACCGATATTTTTCATATCAGGGAAAAAGTATTTAAACCAGGTTAGCTGGACCTGTGGCGACAACTCACTCGAAATACCAAAGTAATTTTTACGATTCTGAAACTTGCGCCAATTTAGTACGGCTGTGTAGACAACAGGCAGGTCGGGGTCAATATAGTCAATAGAACCTAAGGCTTTTGTACCAATACAGTAAATTAGATCATAGCTGTTAGCGTTCAGTATATCTTGAAGAAACTCCACTGGTTGACGCTCATCTTCTAAATTTATCACCCTTGTAGAATATTCATTAAGAGCAGCGACAAAGGTTGATTCGGCAATTTGATAACGCTCAATGGATTGATTACTGTTTATAACCAATACACGCTTAGATTCTTTGAGTATATTTTGATCATTTAAACTCAGAGCATTTATCGCAATTCGGTCAGGTGCCGTTGTGACACACCCACCTAAAACAATGACATTGAATAGGAAAAATACAAATATAAAATATGGCCTACTTATCATTATTGAGGCCTCCATTTTTATTGTTAACGTCCATGGATTTTTTGGATAGATATGTCGATAAATCGTTAACTAATTTCCATTCATCTAGACCTATTAAATTGATCGCTTGCTTTCCTTTAGCATGGTTAGACATATCCATCAGCG
The DNA here is from genome assembly GCA_041622015.1 of Oleiphilaceae bacterium. Classification (GTDB taxonomy): domain Bacteria; phylum Pseudomonadota; class Gammaproteobacteria; order Pseudomonadales; family Oleiphilaceae; genus PZPK01. The sequence goes on along the minus strand of JBFJZQ010000139.1, from coordinate 6,918 downwards.
CACGCGCTAGATCCGCTTTTAATTCATTATTAGATGACTTAAATACCAGGACACTGCGCCTCAGCGGAGCGCTTTGCTTAATCACGAGCATATCTTTGTAGACATGTTCATTCAAAAGCAACATTTTAGATATGCTCGCCTCCGTCGTTATTGCCATATCCGCCAGGCCATAGCCCACCGCCATTAAGGCATCTATATCCTTAGGTACCAAGAGTATTTTTATCTTGTCGATTTTTTGAGACGTCAGTTCTGGATAAATCGACTTCAAAACCTCCCTGGCCCTATTGGACGTTCCTGAGCAAGCTATCGTCACTTTCTCTAAATTTAAGGAGTCATTTTGAGATACTAATATCTTTTGGTAGGTTTCTTGTCCATTTAGCAAACCTTTAAAAGCCAGTTCAACTTCTTTTCCATGATTTGAAAATAAAGATGAATAAAACCACTCAGCCATGATGAATGCCGCGTCGTCTTTCTGATCAAGCAAGCTTTTGAAGTCTTCAACATCATCAATGGGTTGAAACTCATAGAGACCAAAGTCCTCTAAGTAGCTATCCCAGGTTTTTTTTAGTACTAAATTTCGGACGGTATTAATTTCAGGGTTATAAAAATAAATTTTGGTTCGAGGCGCATTAATGATAGATAAATTGAATTTAGGGTTAGTGGAATTAGAAACTAGCGTTTCCGCACGCAAGCCAAAATTCAGACAGTAAGAGATACAACAAGCAATAAAAAAAATACCAAGGTGGCTTTTCTTTAAAACTGCTGAAATCTTTGACTTTTTCGGTTTGTTTCGGCTTCTCATTATCTAAATATAGTCTATTATTATTTTTCGCATAGTATACATATGATTACTTACCACGCTGGCATATAAAACTACTTTGGTAAGTATAACAACTAAAAGACGCTTTCAATGACTAAACCCTATATTCTTTGTGTCGACGACGATAAAAGTATTCTAATCAGTCTTAAAGCACAACTGAATCATTATCTTGGTGATGATTTTGATTTTGAGTTTGCTGAATGTGCAGAAGAAGCATGGGAAGTGATAGATGAGCTGAATGCTGAAAACAAAACCATTTCTGTCATTATTTCTGACTGGATTATGCCGAGAATCAAAGGTGATGAGTTCCTGATCAGTGTCCATGAGAAATTTCCAAAGATCGTCAAATTAATGCTATCGGGGCATGCCGAAGAAGATGCAATCAAGCGTGCAACCGCAGAAGCTAACTTAGTCGCTTGCTTGGGAAAGCCTTGGGATATTGAAGAACTAGTTAGCATTATTCGTACGAATGTGAGCTAAAAAAATGAATCGACCAGTCATTTTATGTGTCGACGATGAAAGAATTATTTTATCTAGTTTGAAGGCTCAACTTCAGAATAACCTTGCCTCTAATATTCAAATTGAAGTCGCCGAAAGTGCTGAAGAAGCTCTAGAAATTATTCAAGAAGTACTTATCGAAAACAGAGATATTCCAGTCGTCATCGCCGACCAGATCATGCCAGGCATGAAAGGCGATGACTTTCTAAGCCATGTTAAAACGTTAAGCCCTGAAACACTGACCATTATGCTAACAGGCCAGGCCAGTGCAGATTCCGTAGGCAAAGCCGTGAATAAAGCGGGTCTTTTTCGTTATTTATCTAAACCCTGGGACGAAGTTGATTTAATACTTACTATCCAAAGTGCAATCGATAGCTTCCTTCATCAGAGTAAATTATTAAAGCAAACCCGCTATCAAACCATCCTGAACAAGACGCTTTCTTTAGCGCTTAGCTCACTAAGTTTTGGCAAACAGATTTCCACCTCATTAAATTATCTACTTGAGATTCCTTGCTTTATCCCCCCCTCACTTGGTGAGGTTTATTTTATTGATAGTTGCCACATTTCAAACCAACCGAGTAATTCAGAGTCAGATGAGGACTTTACTTTTGTCCAACTTGGCACAGAGTGTCTTTCGAAAATTGATGATCAGGAGCTAACGCAAGCTTGTTTCATTAAACTTTTTGATAACAATGAAAGTGATTCAAAGAAAAAAATAATCATGGGACTTAATGATACTGCCAAGTATGTCAATGTTACTTTTTTCAAAAAAGACGGTGAGCGTCCCGCACATTTTATCTGCCCCATTCTGTACGATGGTAACCTTGTTGGCTTAATTTTTGTTTATGTGTCATCCGATTTCCAAGTAAACCAAGAAGCCACCTCGTTTTTGTCGGCGTTTTCTCACACCCTTTCTGGCATGTATCGCTTATCAAAGTCCAACCACTCTTTACGCATAAGCAACTATCACCTTGAGGAGCATAAATTTAAACTTGAAGAGTTGGTCGCGCAACGTACAGAAGCACTGAACCAATCACTGGTAAATCAAGAAGATATCAATAATCAATTAAGAGCCGCCAATAAAGAACTAGCCTATTTTGCGACCACAGATTCTTTAACCGGCCTACTTAACCGTCGGTATTTCTTTGCCTTAGCTGAACAACGTTCAGGCTTACTCAAAAAGAATCATAAAAGCTGCGCCGTGGCGATGATCGACATCGACTTCTTTAAAGACATTAATGACAGGTTTGGTCACCAAGTCGGTGACGAGGCGCTGAAACAGGTAGCAAATTTGATCAGCCAGAATTTTAATGACGACGCCATTATTGGCCGCTTAGGCGGTGAGGAGTTCGCAGTTCTTATTCCGAATACTGATTCAGATGCTGCACAAGTGATATGCCAAAAATTACTGCAAACAATTGAAAAAACAAAACTAATTGTATTAACAGAACTTATTACCTTGACGGTAAGTATCGGTATTAATGACATAAAATTAAGTGATAGCACAATAGAAAAAGCATTATTCAGGGCAGATAAAGCACTTTATAAAGCAAAAGAAAGTGGACGTAATAAGGTTTTGATATTTGAAGGAAAGCAATCATGAGAATAGGCATTCGCGCCAAGCTATTGCTCATTATTGCTAGTATTTTATTTCTTGTAATGGGAACAAATACTTACTTCCAAATGAACCTACAAAAAGAGGCGTTTGATAACGAACTACAACAGCGAACGTTACTGTTGAGCGAAAACTTACAACAACGAGCCCTGTCTCAGGCAGAAACACTGAAACACCTTATTGCCGAATATATCGCGGCCTATAAATTTCTAGAGCTTAATAACACAGTTATACAAGCAGCAAATGAAACGACTGATCTTGAAAAGATAATTGTCCTAGACAAGCAAAATCAGGTGTATGTCGATACATCCAACAGCAAACATACAGGTATCTATATTGCGGATCCCGATTTTACATCTAAACAGCAACAACCTCTTTATAAAAACATACCTGCTAGCTATCAAGTACGCCAGGTTCAATTAGGGGGTGTAGAAAGTTTAGAATTTAAAATTCCAGTGAATATTGGGCAAGATGTATGGGGCTACCTGTTGCTAATATACTCCCTGGCAGACTTAAATGCTCAGATTGTTGAGTCAACTCAAGCACATAAAAACCAACAAGAAAGTTTAACCATACGGACACTCTTCATTACCCTAGCAATGATATTATTTGCTTATCTAGTTATTTCAGAATTATCCAAACGTATGATCTCACCTTTAATCACTTTGACTGATTACACACGTGACATTGCCCGAGGAGACTTTAGCAATGTTGAAACAATCTCCTACTCTAGAGATGATGAGATCGGCACACTCACAGCAAACTTTGTCGCCATGGCCAAAAATATAGAAGAAAGCCAAAATACTCTGGCAAATTATAATCAAACACTTGAACAAAAAGTCGAACAACGCACCTATGCCTTAAGTCTTAAGAACTCAGCCTTGGAGCAGGCATTATCCGACCTTGAGGAAAGCCAGCAGCAACTGATTCATGCTGAAAAAATGGCCGCACTTGGCCAATTAATTTCCGGGATTGCCCATGAGATTAATACTCCTTTGGGGGCTATCCAGGCTTCTGCTGGTAATAATTCAAAATCATTCAGAAACTTTGAAAAAGACCTATCTGGCTATCTTTCACAAGTCACTGAAGACGATAAGCATCTTCTCAAATTGCTATTGCACAAGTCTAGTGCAAAAGTTGAAAAAGGTATCATTTCAAGTACTCGGGAAGAGCGTCAACAGAAAAAGCAAATTCTCAACTATCTAGAGTATTTACAAATAGACAACAGAGCTAATCTCACCGAACTTTTATTGGACATGGTTAACCTTGAAGATTTAGATCAACTTCGCCCATTTTTAACAAAGCCAAACATCTTGCAAGTCGTTGAACTTGCGCATCATTTAAGTGCTTTAGAACGTAACAATCAAACCATTCAAACAGCGGTTAGCAAAGCATCAAAAGTGGTATTTTCACTTAAGAGTTTTAGCCACCACGATTTGACAGGTGAAAAGATTTTCAGCAGCATTAATTATGGTATTCAAACTGTTTTAGTTCTATATCAAAACTTCTTAAAGCAAGGCTGCAAAGTAGAAGAAAACTTTGGAGAATTACCTGAAATACTTTGTTATCCCGATGAACTTAATCAAGTCTGGACAAACCTTATTCATAACGCTTTATATGCCATGCAAAATGTGGGTGTACTGATCATTACCACAAAAACAGAAAACAATTCGATTATTGTGAGCATCACTGATGATGGCTGCGGCATCCCTCAAGAGATACAAGGTAGAGTTTTTACTTCTTTCTTTACCACCAAGCCTGCGGGTGAAGGTAGTGGTTTGGGTTTAGGAATCTGTAAACGAATTATAGATAAGCACCAAGGAGATATTTCACTCGTGAGCCGACCTGGTCAAACGACATTTACGGTTACGCTACCTATTTTAGAGAGTTAATCTTCGCTCAATGAGCGAGTATTTCCACTCACTGAGTGAGTACTTTCGCTCCCTGAGTAAGCACTTCCGTTCCCTGAGTAAGTATTTCCGTTCCCTGAGCCCGTCGAAGGGTCGTCCTAATTAAACGCTGCGTTTCATCGAATTCATTTCGACAGGCTCAATGAGCGGTTTTGTCGCTCCCTGGGCGAGCACTTCCGCTCCCTGAGTAAGTATTTCCGTTCCCTGAGCCTGTCGAAGGGCTAAGCTTACTGGGATAAATCCAAAAGCAATTTATTCAAACGAGTCACAAATGCACCCGGTTCTTTCAATTGCTCACCGCTTGCTAAGGCAGCTTGATCGAAAAGTACATACGTTAAATCGTTAAAACGATCATCATTCTGCTCTTCGTTTAGCTTCTTCACTAAGGGATGCTCAGGGTTCACCTCGAATGTCGGCTTCGATTCAGGCACTTTTTGCCCGGCGGCTTCCATAATCTTCTTCATCTGCGCATCCATATCATGGGCGCCAGAGACTAAACATGCAGGGGAATCGGTCAAACGATTGGTAATTCGAACAGTCTCTACTTTTTCTTTCAACAATTCAGAAATCTGTTTGATCAAACTTTCGTAAGTTTTCGTGGCTTCTTCTTGATGTTTTTTATCTTCTTCGTTTTCAATTTCACCCAGGTCTAGTTCGCCTTTGGTGATATCCTGAAGATGCTTACCTTCAAACTCGCTTAAATAAGAAATCATCCAACCATCAATACGATCACTTAACACAAGTACTTCAATACCCTTCTTGCGGAAGATTTCCATATGCGGACTACTCACACCCGCGGCATAGGTTTCAGCACTGATATAGAAAATCTTTTCCTGATTTTCTTTCATACGTGATACGTAGTCTTCCAGTGAATTGGTTTGCTTAGCATCGCTATTATGGGTAGATACAAAACGAACTAACTTGGCGATCTTATCTTTGTTAGCATAGTCTTCAGCTAGACCTTCTTTAATCACTTGGCCAAATTCATCCCAAAATGCTTGATACTGCTCTGGCTCATTTTTAGCCATTTTTGTGAGCATATCTAATACACGCTTTGTTAATGCCGTTTTCATGTTATCAACAGCTTTATCGCTCTGTAAGATTTCACGAGAAACGTTCAAAGACAAATCTTTGGTGTCCACAATCCCTTTCACGAATCTTAAATACAGCGGTAAGAACTGTTCTGCATCATCCATTATGAATACACGCTGAACATATAACTTTAGGCCTCTTGGCACTTCACGGTTATATAAATCGAAAGGTGCCTTTGAAGGGATATATAACAAACTGGTGTAATCTAACTTGCCTTCAACTCGGTTATGAGACCAAGTCAGCGGGTCTTGGAAATCATGAGAAATATGCTTATAGAAAGACTTATAGTCTTCATCTTTGACTTCTGATTTAGAGAGTGACCAAATTGCTGTGGCTTCGTTTACCGCTTCTTCTTTAGGCTCCTCTTGCTCTTCGCCTTCTTTAGCTGGCATAGGCTCTGACATCATGACAACGGGGAACGCGATATGGTCAGAATACTTTTTCACCAAGCTACGCAAGCGCCAAGAATCAGCGAATTCTTCCTCTTCATCTTTCAAGTGCAATACAATTGAAGTACCACGAGCCGCGTGTTCTATATTTGCGATGGTGAACTCGCCCTCACCTTCTGAACTCCAATGCACACCTTCAGATTTATCCAAGCCAGCTTTACGCGTAAACACTTCAACTTTTTTAGCGACGATAAACGACGAGTAAAAACCGACACCAAACTGGCCAATAAGTTGCGAATCTTGTTTTTTATCACCGGAAAGCTGCTTCATGAATTCTGCTGTACCCGACTTCGCGATTGTGCCTAAGTGATTCACAACATCATCACGTGACATACCGATACCGTTATCCGTAATCGTGACGGTTTTCGCTTCTTTGTCAAAATCAAGACGAATCTTTAAGTCACCATCATCTTCATACAAAGCATTATTAGAAAGCGCTTCGAAACGAAGTTTATCTTCAGCATCCGAGGCGTTAGAGATCAACTCGCGCAAGAAGATTTCTTTGTTGCTGTACAGCGAGTGAATCATCAAATG
>JBFJZQ010000138.1:0-8261 GCA_041622015.1 Oleiphilaceae bacterium | reverse complement strand
CTTTTACACTCTTACGGCCAAATTACATATTTGGTTCACCACACAATAGAACTTACGCGACTTCAAATAAAATTACTTAAATTGAAGTTGATAATCAGTTTTTTAGATTGTTGATGCTGTTTGACTTTATTATCTACTTAGACATGAATAGTCGACTTTCTCATTCTATTCAAGTTGAAATCAATAAGTCTTGTTTTCGAGTGGCGTCTCCTCAGGTAGCAAGGGATTCATTAAACGATAATGTTGACGGGAGGTTAGGTTTGATTTGGCAATAATTTCCCTGAAGTGGGCATTAAATAGTTCATCAAAGCGCCCATCTGCATGGGCTTGTAGTAAGCCGTTTTCGATAACCTTAGCCAAGGCTGAGTTTTCTGGAGAAACAAAAAAGTATGTCGCAGTGGGATAACTAATTAAATTATGCATTTCTAAACGAATGTTTGTGTCTGCATGAGTATCTAGTTCATCCCAAACTTCAATAATTGAAAGCGGAAATAACTCGGCGCGATCCAGTGCCAAGATGGAAAATAGCCCTGCATAGTCTGAACCATTTTGAACATTGAATTGGTTATATTTGAGTATTTCGGTGTCTGGCGAGTCATGCCCTTGAATGATGACCGTTTTTTGTAATTCCTCCAGCGACAGTCTTTTATTTGGGATATCTGAGAGCCATTCTTGGGTGCTAAGAAATAACTTCCAACCAATCAGACCTTTATAAATAGGAATACGGATAGGCATAATTTCAGCTTCACGCGCTTTTGAGGTTATTGGCCATAACACCTCAATATCTTTAGCGTCAGCTAGTTGTTTAAAGGCGCGGTTTTGTGTCATAAGGTTGTCAGAAGGCTTAATTGAAAAAGGTTCTGGTGCGTAACTCAAAGCCAGATTCAAAAGCTCGACAGGGTAGATGTGGTGCGATGCAGAATGTTTGCTTGTTTGTCGGTAACGAATGGTTTGATCTGCATGACTCGTTAATAAAAAGAGACTCGTAATCAATAGAAAAGAGATAAAGGCAGGCTTCATAAATGACATAATTCACTTATTTATAATTAGCATTTCATTCAGAAAATGAAATACTGGATTGATATGTGAAAAAGCACGGCCTTAAGCTTTTAACCACTTATGGAAAATACCCTTAGTTGCACCAAAAGTGAACACGATAATTAAAGAAAGCGTAAATTGAATTGGTCATACCATTGAAAGGAGCATCCGTGAATCTCTTCCGGTATACTGCGTCTCCAAGTTAATCGTATCGTTTGAATACGATTGAAAGATAAAAAGTAGATGTCTAAAAGAGGTTTCCCTTGACGCATTTTCGGCCCTGTATCGATCTTCATGAAGGCAAAGTTAAACAAATTGTGGGCGGTAGTTTGAACGACCATGGTGCAGATACCAATTTCGTCAGTGCCTACGATGCAGCATATTACGCCAGCCTTTATCAAAAGCATGCTTTAAAAGGCGGTCACGTTATCGCTTTAGGACCCGGCAACAAAGAAGAAGCACTTAAAGCGCTTTCTACTTGGCCACAAGGCCTTCAATTTGGTGGCGGCGTCAACGAGACTAATGCTGCTGAATTCCTAGAGGCAGGCGCATCACACTTGATACTTACTTCCTATCTTTTTGAAAATGGGGAGTTATCCTCAAATCGAATCGAAACCATCAGGCGCGAAGCTGGCAAGGCTCGATTGGTATTTGACCTAAGCTGTCGACGCACCGAATCTGGTTGGAACATTGCCACCGATCGCTGGCAAGCCATTACCAAAACACAAATCACCCAAGAGACGCTTGCCGAGTTAGCGAATCACTGCGATGAATTCTTAATACATGCCGCCGATGTCGAAGGCTTGCAGGCAGGTATAGATCAAGACTTAGTCACGCTTCTAGGCGAAATTTCTCCACTACCAATGACCTATGCCGGGGGCGCACGTTCCCTTCAAGATTTGGAATTAGTGCATAGCTTGTCGAAAGGAAAGGTAGACCTCACAATTGGTAGTGCGTTGGATATTTTCGGCGGAAAAGGTGTGACGCTCGATGAGTGTATTCAATGGAATAGTAAAAACGTGTAGTCTGCGATTTAACCCAATTCACTCTTGAAATGACGCTAAGGATAAATCGTGCTTAATCTGAGATGCACAAATAAAGTGATTAGGCGATCTCGTCTTGATAAGGAGCACTTAAAAGCAAGTGTTTCATCAACGGCTATCTTTGGTGATTGGTATTGCACGTTATTCGAAATCGATGACAGGAATGCCACGATATTTATGAGTGAAAAGTCCTTTCTCTCATTTATTCTGCTAGAGGGTGAAAGGATTACACCTGAGAAATTATATATGTCACTGATTGGTGGTTTAGGTCAGGTTTTAGAAATGGAAGGTATTGCAGATAAGATAGTCGATGATATCTTACGTCAGCATGCAGAGTTGGGCTTCTCTAGGGTCAAAGACCTCTCTATGTCGGCTGTTATGTCTGCCATCGCCAAATATTATCAACGGGTAATTGAAAGTATTGGTGGGCTTGAAATGTGTGACATTGGCTTAGTAATTCGGCATGTCAACACCAAGCCACGTAAAAAACTCGATTTCGCTTCTGCTTCTGAAAAACTAAAGAGCTAGTTAGTGCAATCGCAATATAACAAGCGCCTGTAATAAGTTTAAGTGGGCACGATTTAAAGTTGGTGGAAGTACCCGTTGTTGAATTAGTATTTGACCGGTTAAGTTTGTATGGGAATAATTTTAGGCTCTAGTTGCAGCTTATATATAAACATATAGACAGCATTTCTTTACGGACATGTTCTTAAAGCGTGACAGCCATTAATAAACCCTTTTCTACCCACATTTTTACGCCAACGCCATTCGCATAAGACACCACCGGCTCTTCACCTTTACTAATCATCGGGAAAGCGGAATAGATGTTTTCGTCATAGGGCACTTCATAAAAAGTGACTAATTTTCCGTCTTCCGTTTGATAACGTATTTGCGCTGCGGTTATGCCTTGTAAGGAACAATAGCGTGCACCTAATAAGGTTAATTGTTGAGGGTCAATCACAGCCGATGAAACAGGCTTAAAGTCGAGTTTGGTGAAGTACTGGCTAACCTCATTTAAAACAGAACTTTCAACTTCCAAGGGTTTTAACTTGTAATGGTTATGCGCCACTTCGCTGGCTATGGCGAAGGGCATATCTTTTCTTATTTCAAGCTTGTTGAACAACAAGAAACAACTAAATACCACAACGGCCGCTAGACTAAAGAACGAAGCATAACGAATGACCGGTTTGGTTGTCGTGTCTCGTTGATGCAATAATTTGTCTTGTGCCTGCATGAGAGAGTCGAGTTGTTCGTTAGATAATAGTTCGTTCTCAAACTTTTTCTGAATGCTGTTTTTTAAGGAGTCTTTCATGCGGTGTCTCCTTGTTGCGAGTGGTGTAAAAGATTTTTTAATTTGCTTCTAAGCCGGTGAACGCGTGCCAATGCAGTGCCTTTTGGAATGTTGAGTTGTTTCGCTACCTCTTCGAGGGAGTAGCCTTCTACTGCCCACAGGTATAAAACCTCGGTTTCAAAGGGTTTGAGAAAGGCCCAGATTTTATCTAATTCATCTCTATCTATCATCATATCTTCTAAAGGTTGCATGCCTATGTGTAAGGAAACGACATCATCTTCGTAAACTTCTTCGTTCACTTTCGTCAGATATCGGTGATGATCGATAAACAGGTTGCGCAAAATGGTTCGCGCATAGGCCATTGGCTTGTCGGGCTGTTCTTTGAGTCGCAAGCATCGTTCCAAGGTCGATTGAAGCAGGTCATAGGCCAGATCTTTGTTGGAGGATAAAGACAGTCCATATTGATACAAAAGCTGAAGTTCATCCTTATCAAAATGTGTCATCTTTAGCATCCCTTTTGTCTTGCATCTGACTTTCCTTTAAACCAATGACTAGACCCTTTTGCTTAAATGAATTCAATGATTGTGAAAACATTTTCGGATCGAGACCTAGCTTGTCTAATTTAAAAATGGGCGTCCTTTCCCTAATCAACTGTAGTAAAGAAAATTCATCTTTGGTGAGTAAATGAATATAAATTCTGAGTTCTTGCCTAACTACGGCCAGATAAACTGTGTTTGCGTGGCCTTGTAGCTCTTCATTATCTTTAATATCTTTTACAAAATTTGAGTCAGGTCCATGCCTCAAAGTGGAGTGGGTGCTCTGGCTGTCTTGTTGAAGGTTCGCGCAAAGGTTTTCGCTTTCATCAAAGCCTTCTTTGATGAGCGTTTGAAAGGGCATGCTTCGGATTAAATTAGGATGAGTGATTTGGCAAAGACCTAAGCTGGAAGGCGCAACAATATAGGTGTTTTTCGTCACCTCATCTTCTGCAGTATTCATGCTGGCTAAACAATCATCAGCGGCGAAATAAGCTTGAATTAAGTGCCAGTCTAATTCGGCTAATTGAGCAATATAGCCGGTGTTTTGAAGTGCCGGATTATGCGGAATAATCTCCTTTAAAAAGTCTGGGAAGTACTGGCCATAAGCATTTAATGAGTCGTAGTTTGAAGGAAAAGAGTGCGCGTAATGTTTGCAGATGGCGCTAAATAAATCATCGCCAAGCTGGGCTTTGCATAAGGGGAAATTATATTCCAAAGCTTTCAGGCGCGCCGCTAAGAAATTCGTTTGATAAATTTGCAAAGCGGGATTGTCATCCAGGCTTTGCGCGCTAATTGCATGCCAAAACTTATCCATGAATATGGCTCATTCTGGCTTCGTTCCGTCTACTCGTGTTTGATATTGCCAGACTCTGGCTTGCAGTTTCGATGATGGCGTCTGCCTTTTCTCTTTCTGCCATCAAATCTTCAAAACTAGGTACGTTATTATCCCATTCGATTAAGGTTGGAATCGGGCCGAAGTGGGTAATAACATGTTCGTATAATTCCCACACAGCGTCGCATATCGCTGAACCATGAGTGTCGACCAGAAAGTCACCACGTTGCTCATGACCACCAAGGTGAAGCTGCTTGATCCTTTCAATAGGCAATTTTTTCAAGTAGCTCTGAATATCGTAACCCAGGTTTTTGTGGTTCACGTAGAGGTTGTTTAGGTCTAATAAGATAAAGCAGCCTGTTGCGTCGCACAGTGCGTGAATGAAATCGGCTTCGTCTAGCGCATTTTCAGGATGAGCGTAATAGGCGGAGATATTTTCGAGCATTAAGGGGCGTTCCAGCACGTCTTGTACTTGATTTACCTGCTTGATCATTTGCTCTAATGAGCGATCGGTATAGCACAGAGGGAGTAAGTCATGACTCCGCTCTTGCTGGAAATTGGACCAAGATAAATGGTCGGAAATCCAAACTGGATTATGTTTATCCGCGAGTTTTTTTAAGGATGAGAGATAGTTCAGGTTTAGTTCATCAGTCGCGCCAATTGACATGCCAACACAGTGGAAAGTCAGCGGGTATCGTTCTGCGAGGGCACTTAAATGTGCACCAAAAAAACCGCCTACATCGAGATAGTTGTCTGCCAACACTTCTAACCACGGGACGGACTGACTCAAGGAGTTTTCTGCGTCTAGCAATGAGGATAAGTGGGGTGAGCGAAGGCCAATGCCCACGCCACTTAATCTTGCCTCTTTAGTAAGAGCTTGATGCATGCTTTATTTCGCAGGTTTAATAGCAGCGACTTTACCGCCGGTAATTTTTGCGCATACGCCTTCCGGTACATAGACCCATTCTGTCGCTGCATTATCTTGTGTGGCTTGGCCGGCACAACTATGCTTGCCGTCTAATGCGCCACAATCGTTCATGCCTTTTTTAGCGATGCCGGCACACTTTTCCCAGTTTTTAGGTTGATCGGGAACGGCTTGTGCTTGAGCAGATACCAGACCTAAGGTTAAAACGCTGGCAGCAATTAGGGATACTTGAGCTTTATCTTTCATAATGACTCTCTTTTTAGAATTGAAGATTTTTTGTATAAAAATAGGCTGAGTTTTTGGAGACTCACAAGTAAGACGCAGAAGAGAGTCAATTGATTGCACTGTGATAGAAAAATAGTTACAGCTTGTTGAGGCCTGTCTTAGCCGCTTGAAATGAAGTCTTTGATATATGTTTTGTTGATCGAGTCATGGTTTTATCAGTATTCATCCATTAGAGTACCCGCTAAATTTCGACAACTTAAACGGACTTATAATGAGCTTAAAACTCGTTCTCGATTTTTTAACTTTTTTTCTAATGTGTTTGATTTCTGCCTGTGGCAGTTCAGGCAGTTCTTCCGATACGGATGACCCAAGTGACTCTCTTGTTAGTGGCACTATCCTCAGTTATGGTGGTGAACCGATAGATAAAAGTAAACCGCTTGCTCGTCTTATAAGTACAGTCTAATAAATAGTCCAAGCTCGTCTACTATCAGTTGTTACATTTAACTTGTAAGTGCAACTCTATGTGCGATTTTCTGGACTTATTTGTTGAATGATTACACGAAGACAATTTGTTTTTTGCTTCAACACCTTCTATTGTTTTATATCAATAATTGTAAACACTTCTGTTTATTCAGAAACCTGATAAGGATAAAGCATGGAAGAAGAACTAATCATATATGATCGGTTTTTATGCGATAAGTGCGCTGATAAAGGTCGGCTTGATTTTGATTTCACCATGGCCTTTCAGCCCATAGTCGATTGCAGAAACAAAAACATATTTGGCTATGAGGCTCTAGCAAGAGGCTTAAATAATGAGTCTGCCTATTCGGTTATTTCAAAAGTGACCGATGAGAATCGTTATCTTTTTGACCAAATCTGCCGCATTAAAGCGATCGCTTTAGCTGCAAAGCTAGAAATTAAGTCGGTGCTTAGCATCAACTTTCTTCCTAATGCTATTTATAAACCTGAACGTTGCATAAGAACGACTCTCGACGCTGCTGCGCGATATTCGTTTCCCGTCGAAAATATCTTGTTTGAATTTACTGAAGTTGAAAAAGTGAAAGATAATAATCACCTGAAAGATATTGTTGATTATTACAAAGCCCAGAATTTCATGACTGCCCTGGATGACTTTGGGTCAGGGTATTCGGGGTTAGGTCTAATAGCAGACTTTCAAACAAGTATTATAAAGTTTGATATGGAACTTATTCGAAATATTGATACTAATACAGCACGTCAATCGATTATTTCGAATTGTTTAAATCTTTTTAACGAGCTGAACGTGATCGCCTTGGCAGAAGGTGTAGAAACAAAGGATGAAATGCAATGGCTAAAAAATGCTGGAATTGACCTTCAGCAAGGTTACTTCTTTGCAAAGCCCGGGTTTGAATGCTTACCAGAAGTTGATTTTAGTAAAATAGGCTGATCCATTGTCTGCATGATATAAAAATACTATCCCGTTTTTTATCATGCAGAATTTCCATCAAGGTGAAATAGATTATTTATCTATGTTTGAAATAAATTAAGATCTAGATTTAATACTATTTCATTTTAGGCAATTAGGTATTGCCTTTATCTTATCTCTGCCCATCGCGTTAAATCGCGAATTTCATCACCGTGGTGCAGGCCTTAGAACCTTTCCTCTAGTGACCATTGCTTCCTGTGCTTTTATGTTAGTTGGCATGAGTATTTATGAAGGCTCAGATGCTGAAGCAAGAGTCATGCACGGTATTATTACCGGAATGGGGTTTATCGGCGGTGGCGCTATCTTCAAGAATGAAGAAGGTATTAAAGGCACAGCGACGGCAGCAGGTCTATGGAATACCGCAGCCATCGGTATCTCTGTTGCCTATAGTCGCTACGAAATTGCACTGGTTTTGTCGGTGATCGGATTTTTAACCTTTCAATTTGCGACGTTTTTCAAACCAAAGAAATTACGTTGATTCGTTTTTGTTCAGTTTCGTTGTTAATGATTGCTGACTTTACCTAAGCTGGAGATTATCAATATACACTGTCACAGGTTCACTCGATTTGTTCATGTAAAATTTCAGATTCCGAATCTCAGCCATATTCATTTCTCTTCGTTCTGGCGCTTTTTTTATGTCATTTAAAGCCACTGAAAACGAATGATAGCCAGGTCTAAGTGTAAACTTATAATTAAATCTATCGGCATATTTTTGATTGTGCAGAGAATCGTGAATGTGAAGCACAAGATCAATGGGTTTTTCATTTAACGAAACCATTTCCCAGTTGAGTATTGAAAAGCCAGTCCAATCTTTCTTGGGATTAGTTAAGGTAAATCCGAGATAGGTATGAGATATCGATAATTCTACTTTGCCAACTTTGCCAACTTTGCTCTTTGAATTAAATT
>JBFJZQ010000137.1:0-8319 GCA_041622015.1 Oleiphilaceae bacterium | reverse complement strand
TCTTACATCATGCAGCGTGCGTCGCGTTCTATTACTTTGTAAGCATCAAAATCTTCTTGAGTTAAAAATCCTTTGTTTGCGGAGTTCTGTACTTTATCAATGATCGCTTGACTGATAGACGATTGATAAAAATAATTCCCACCATGTTTTGCTAAGGCTTGCAGCGTCGCGGCGTAGGCCGGATTTTTGAGTCCGTCGCCAGCTTGTAGTGCTTTACCCTCTGGGTAAAAATAAGCCGCCGCTTCAGGGTCATGAGTTAATCGACTTTTATCTCGTGCCACCGATTCAGCCATTCTGGGTGATACCGTAAAGCCTTTATCAGCCAGCTCGATGCCAGGGCTTAGTAAGTCTGCCCAGGCTTGCTTACCGTATTGCTTATGCATTTCCCAAAGCAGTTTTACGGTACCGGGTGTGCCGACAGAACGGCCGCCGACAACGGCATCGAAAAACTGCATGGGCGTTGTTGCATCCGCCATAAATACATCTTCTGAGGCTTTCAAGGGTGCCGTTTCACGTCCATCAAAGGTATGCAGTGTATGATGTTTGGCATCGTAATAAAGCACAAAGGCACCCCCACCCAAACCAGAGGACTGCGGCTCGACGAGGCCTAAGACGGTTTGTACTGCGACCATGGCATCGACTGCCGAACCACCTTGGTCGAGAATAGCAAATGCGGCTTGTGTGGCTAAAGGGTGCGCAGTGACAGCAATAAATTCTTTAGCCGAGGCTGTTTTATTGAGTGAAGAATAGGCTGCTTGGCTACCAAATTCAGGCGCGACCGTGTCACTTGCTTGCTGGGCTTGCACACTTCCGATAATAAAAATAATGCCCAAGGTGATTTTAAACAAGACCACTAAGCTGCTGAATTTAAGCGAAGAATACGGTGTAACAGATTGACTTGGCGTACTCAAAGTTAGTCGCTGCATGGTATTAATCCTCTTGGAGTGCGGGTAGCGCTTTAAATAAGTCTAAGGCTTCTGGGTTGGCTAAGGCTTCTTTGTTATTAAGGGGTAAACCTTCCACTACTTTTTTAACTGCCATTTCAACGATTTTACCGCTGATGGTTCTGGGTATATCGGCAACCTGAATAATCTTACTCGGCACATGCCTTGGCGTGGTATTGGCTTTAATGCTGGTTTTAATTTGATTGATCAAATTCTCATCGAGCACCTTGCCATCTTGTAAGCGTACAAACAAGATAATCCGCACATCGCCTTGCCAGTTTTGTCCAATAGCGATGGACTCAAATACCGCAGGGAGTTTTTCAACCTGCCTGTAAATTTCAGCAGTGCCAATTCTCACGCCACCGGGATTTAACACCGCATCGGAACGGCCATGAATCATGACGCCTAGTTGGCTAAGGTGGTCATTTTCGTTTTGATGTTGGATCACTTCGCCATAATCACCGTGCGCCCAGGTGTTTGTAAAGCGTGCAAAATACGCATCATGGTATTTTGAGCCGTCCGAATCATTCCAAAAGCCGCATGGCATAGAAGGGAAAGCTTGGCGACAGACCAGTTCACCTTTGCCTGTTTTCAGCTCCAGACCTTGATCATCTACAAAGGCCACATCCATGCCTAAACCGATGCATTGCAGCTCCCCTTGATAAACCGGCAGAACAGGGCAGCCCAGGGCAAAGCAGGAGATGATATCAGTGCCGCCTGAAATGCTGGAAACGCAGATATCTGCCTTGACCTGCTTATATAAATACTCAAAACTTTCAGGGCTTAAAGGCGAGCCGGTTGACAGCACCGTCGTTAAATTTGCTAGTTGATGAGACTGCTTGGGGGACAATTCAAACTTCTCACAGGCCGCATAGTATTTTGCACTGCCACCAAAAATCGAGATGTTCTCCTCATCAATCAGATCAAATAGCTGAGTATTTTTAGCATGAAAGGGTGAACCGTCGTATAGGATAATGCGAGCCCCTAAACTTAAGCCCGAGACCAGCCAGTTCCACATCATCCAGCCGCAGGTGGTGTAATAAAATAAATGCGTGACGGGCTTTACGTCGCTGTGTAGTCCATGTTCTTTTAAGTGTTGTAGCAGTGTGCCACCAACACTATGAACAATACACTTGGGTTTTCCTGTGGTGCCCGATGAATACATCACATATAAGGGCGCATTAAAGGGCATGGCTTGAAATTCAAGAGCTGGCGCTTCAAGGTTGAGTAGGTCAGGCCATAGAATTTGATCTGCAAGGTTTGGTTGGTCTCGTGTATTGAGATAAGGAATGATCACAAGGCTTTTGAGCTGATCCAAGGATGTACAAATAGAGCGGATTCTATCCAGCGTAGTTATGGTTTTATTTGCATAATAATAGCCATCACAAGCGAACAAAACTTTTGGCTGTGTTTGTTGAAAACGATCGAGTACACCCTGAACGCCAAAGTCAGGGGAGCAAGATGTCCAAATGGCACCGATAGAGGCGCTTGCCAGCATGGCGACTATCGCATGATGACTATTGGGTAAAAAGCCGGCAACGCAATCACCTTGCTGAACATCGTGATCTACGAGAAACCGTTTAACTTTAGCGACTTGTTCTTTTAGGGTCTTTAAAGTTATTTCTTCGCGTTGGCCATGCTCACCACGTTCGACAATGGCAATGCAGTCTTCTGAGCCGCTTGCTTTTAAGAGGTTTTGGGCAAAGTTTAACTTAGCCTCAGGGAACCACTGAGCACCGGGCATTTGCTCGCCATTTTTCAGTATGACTGAGCCCATTTCACCTTGTACCTGAAAAAATTCCCAAATGGCTTTCCAGAACAATTCTTTATTTGTCAAAGACCAGGCATGAAGCCCAAGATAGTCAACTTCAGTGTTAGGATAGTCAAAATGCTCGACTAAAAAGCCAATAAAAGACTTGATATTACTTTGCTTGATTCGTTCATCAGATGGCGACCAAAGGCGTTTATTCATCAAACTTCTCCCTCAGACACATAGCCACGCGCCATGGCAACTTTTGAATTATTCACGCGGCCTAGTGATTGGCAGATATGATGGCCTGCAAGTATTAATTTGTCGAGATCGATTCCGGTAGGCATACCCGCACCTTCAAGCATATAGACTAAATCTTCGGTGGAGACATTCCCCGAGGCGCCTTTTGCATAAGGGCAGCCACCCAGGCCAGCCACCGAACTGTCGAAACGACGAAACCCTAATTCAAGTGCGACATATTGGTTCGCAATGGCTTGGCCATAGGTGTCATGAAAGTGAAGTGCGAGCTGCTTGGCTGAAAATTCTGTGAGCATGTTTTGGAGTAAAGTCTTGGTTTCATGCGGTCGGCCGACACCGATCGTGTCGCCCAAAGACACTTCATAGCAGCCAAGCTCTAGCAAACGCCGGCTAACTGCAATGACTTTTTTCGATGAGATTTTACCCTCATAAGGGCAGCCTAAAATACAAGAGACATATGCGCGAACACGTAATCGTTCATTCTTTGCTGCTTCTATCAAAGGTATGAAGCGTTCAATGCTTTGTTCAATTGAACAGTTAATATTTTTTTGAGTGAACGCTTCTGATGCTGCGGTGAAAATCGCCACTTCATCGGCTTTTGAATCTAGAGCAGATTCAAAGCCTTGCAAATTGGGCGTTAGTGCAGAATAAATAACCTTATCTTGGCGCTTAATTCCCTCGAATACGGCTTGGCTATCGGCCATTTGTGGAACCCACTTCGGTGAGACAAAACTACCCACTTCAATATGCTTCAAACCGGCTTCTGCTAATGCTTCAATTAAGCGTATTTTATCCTTTAGACTTACAATGGATGCTTCATTTTGCAAGCCATCACGCGGGCCAACTTCTACTATACTAACAAGGTTAGAAGTCTTTGCATTTGTAGGCTTTGAGTTAGATATAGACGTCTTGCTCGACATAAGCTTACCTGTTTTTAAAGGCTGGGAATCCAGTTTGGAGAACGCTTCTCAAAAAATGCATGTAGGCCTTCTTGACCTTCTTCAGAGACTCTTAACTTGGCAATCATAGTGCTGGTGGTTTCAGATAAATTAGCGTCAAAAGCGGGAATGCACGCGCGTATTAGTTGTTTCGCCGCTTTGTTTGCTTCAGGGCCCGCCATCAAGAGTTGGGCCAGGTTAAGATTGATGGCATCGGCTAGCTGCTCATGCTCAACGACCTCATGTACCAGCCCGTATTCTTTTGCCTGAGTAGCATTAAACACGGCTGCCGTCATAAACAACTGACCACAGCGACGCGCTCCCATGGCTGATACAACATAAGGTCCTATTGTGGCGGGGGCTAAACCAAGCTTCACTTCACTTAAGCAAAAACGTGCTTTGTCACTGGCAATGGCAATATCGCAACAGGCGATTAAGCCAACAGCGCCCCCATAAGCTGCGCCTTGCACAACCGCGATGCTTGGAATGGGGATGCTGTAAAGATCAGACATTAAACCAGCAAGTTGTCGGGCGTCTTTTAGGTTTTCTTGTTCAGAATGTTCTGCCATGCGTTTCATCCAGGCTAAGTCTGCGCCGGCACAAAAGTGTTTGCCCTCGGCTTGAATGACTAAAACGCGAATTGACTCATTACTGCGCACGGTATCAAGGTGTTCACGTAATTCAGCTATAATCTGATCATCAAAGGCATTATGGATAGCAACATTGCTTAGCGTCAGTTTAGCAATATTGTTTTCGATAAGTAATTTAGTTTTTTGCGCCATTGTTCTACCTATTTGATGAAGTATTTATGTTTGCTGAGCGTATCATTTCCACTTTGTAAGCCATTCTTCCAATATCAGAGCGTTACTTTCGTTCCCTGAGCCCAGCCGAAGGGTTTCGCAAATTAAACTCTGCGTTCCACTCAAGGCATTTCGACGAGGCTCAATACAGGCTTTCGACAAGCTCAATAAACGAGGCTGTCCGCTCCCTGAGCCCAGTCGAAGGGTCTCGCAAATAAACTCTGTGCTTCAATCACATCCTGAAAATACCAAAGGTTGTATCTTCAATGGGGGCATTCAATGAAGCAGAGATTGCAATGCCAAGCACGTTACGTGTTTCACTGGGTGCAATGATGCCGTCATCCCACAGCCGAGCGCTGGCATAATAGGGATGCGCTTGCTTTTCAAACTGATCAATAATCGGTTTTTTAAGTGCTTGTTCTTCTTCTGTTGACCACTCAATACCCTTTTTCTTCAAGCTATCGCGCTTCACTTGAGCCAATACGCCGGCAGCTTGTTCACCACCCATGACAGAAATACGCGCGTTTGGCCACATCCATAAAAAACGTGGATGATAAGCGCGCCCGCACATGCCGTAGTTACCTGCACCAAAGCTACCGCCAATGATAACGGTAAATTTAGGTACTTTCGCGCAAGCCACTGCATTGACCATTTTGGCGCCATGCTTGGCGATACCGCCTTCTTCAAATGACTTTCCAACCATAAATCCGGTAATATTTTGCAGAAAGATAAGCGGTATTTTGCGTTGGCAGCACAGTGAAATGAAGTGTGCGCCTTTCTGTGCTGACTCAGAAAATAGTATGCCGTTATTGGCGATGATACCCACCGGGTAACCAAAAATATGCGCAAAACCACAAACTAAGGTTTCACCAAAATATTCTTTGAACTCGGCAAACTCAGAGCCATCTACCAAGCGTGCAATCACTTCCCGAACATCATAGGGGGTCTTTAAATCACTCGGCACAACGCCACCTAATTCTGAAGCCGGAAAGAGTGGCTCTTGAGCTGAGCGCATGGCCATTTGCTGTGGCTTTTGCCAATTGATATTAGCGATGCAACGTCGTGCAATGGTGAGTGCGTGCGCTTCATCGTTGGCATAATGATCAGCAACACCTGAAATCTTGCAGTGAACATCTGCGCCACCTAATTCTTCTGCTGAAACCTCTTCACCCGTTGCTGCTTTCACCAAGGGAGGGCCTGCTAAAAATATCGTGCTGTGGTTTTGCACCATGATACTCTCATCTGCCATGGCGGGAACATAGGCGCCTCCGGCAGTGCATAAACCCAAGACCACGGCAATTTGTGGAATGCCCTTAGCTGACATATTGGCTTGGCGATAGAAGATATTTCCGAAGTCATCTTCATCCGGGAATACCTCATCCTGATTACCTAAATTAGCGCCGCCAGAATCGACTAAATAGACACAGGGTAAGCGGTTTTCTTCTGCAATCGTAAGGGCTCGTAGATGTTTTTTCACGGAAAGAGGGTAATAAGTACCCCCTTTGACGGTTGAATCGTTGGCAACGATCATACATTCAATACCATGAATTCGACCGATTCCGGTAATTGCGCCCGCACCCGGAATAACATCTTCGTAAACCTCATAAGCTGCTAATTGGGATAATTCTAAGAAGGGCGAGCCTGGGTCAATCAAACGTGTAATACGTTCTCTGGGTAAAAGCTTATTCTTTGCAATATGACGTTTTGCTTGTTCATCAGATGGATTCAAATGATTGGTTTTTATTTTGTCATATAGATCAGATACCAAGGCATCCATTGCTGTGCTTCGTTCAATGAATGTTTGGGATTGCGTGTCAATTTTAGACTGTATTTGTGTCATACCCATGCGCCTAATACTCTCTAAAAAATGGCTTTATTAAGCTAGTGAACATCCAGAAACGACGACCTGCTGCGGAAGCTGATAACATGATATCTTGCACCTACCAGATCTAGTTATTTGGAATAATCAAGCGCCCAAGTCTAGTAGGCACAATCTAACATGTTCTCAACTCCGTCGTGACGGCCCTGTTTTTGGATGGGCACTAGCTAAGCTGTCTTGGTGTGTACTTATAAAATGGCTTAACGCGTCTCCATAAATAATTCACGGCCAATCAACATACGTCTTATTTCTGAAGTACCTGCACCAATTTCATAAAGTTTAGCATCGCGCAGCAAACGCCCGGCAGGGAAGTCGTTAATGTAGCCATTGCCACCTAATATCTGAATTGTCTCCAGCGCCATTTTAGTGGCAGCTTCTGCACAATATAAGATAACACCTGCTGCATCTTTTCGCGTAGATTCACCTCGGTCACACGATTGCGCTACGGCATATAAATAGGCACGGCTCGCATTCAGGCTTGTATACATATCGGCGACTTTTCCCTGAATTAGTTGGAATTCACCAATGGACTGATTAAATTGCTTTCGTTCATGAATATAGGGAATAACCAAATCCATACATGCCTGCATCAGGCCAACCGGACCACCTGAAAGTACAACACGCTCATAATCCAAACCGCTCATTAAAACTTGCACGCCTGCGTTTTCTTGGCCAAGAATATTTTCAGCAGGGACTTTGACGTCTTGAAAAACAAGTTCGCAGGTGTTGGAACCACGCATGCCTACTTTGTCGAGTTTGGGTGAGCGTGAAAAGCCAGGTGAATCGCGTTCAACAATAAATGCGCTAATGCCATGTGGGCCTTTTTCGGGGTCGGTTTTAGCATAGATAACATAAGTATGCGCATCCGGGCCATTGGTAATCCACATTTTGGTGCCGTTAAGAATGTAGTGATCACCTTGTTTTTCAGCACGTAATTTCATGCTCACTACATCACTGCCTGCATTCGGTTCACTCATTGCTAAGGCACCAATATGCTCGCCACTAATAAGTTTAGGAAGGTATTTTTTCTGTTGTGCAGGGGTGCCATTTCTAAAAATTTGATTCACGCACAAGTTGGAGTGAGCACCATAGCTTAAACCAATCGAAGCACTTGCACGACTTACTTCTTCCATAGCAATCGTATGGGCGAGGTAGCCCATGTTCGTGCCACCTAGTTCTTCTGAAACCGTCATACCTAATAAGCCCATGGCACCAAGCTTTGGCCATAGTTCATTGGGAAAAGCATTGTCTTTATCTGTTTTGTCGGCAATCGGTGCGATTTCTTTGTCAGCAAAGTTTTTGGTTTGTTGACGCAGCATGTCTATGGTTTCACCGTGATTAAAATTCAAAGACTGATACATAGTTATTCCTCAATATTTTTAGGCTTATCGTTTTAAAGTGCCTTCAAAGCTTTATTGCAGCGTTCTTCAGCGGCATCCAATTCATGTTGCATGACATTGATATCTTCTAATTGCTGCTGAAGTGATCGACGACGTTCGTTGATTTTTTCTAAGAAGCGATTTAATTGTTTTGTATTTTGAGAGATCGGGTCGTAAAGCGTGATGAGTTCTTTGGATTCCGCTAATGAAAAGCCAAGACGTTTGCCGCGGAGAATTAATTTAAGGTGAACGCGATCCTGCTCATTATAAATTCTAGCTTGACCATTGCGTTTTGGGTGCAGTAATTCTTCCGCTTCATAAAAACGAATGGTACGGGTGGTGATATCGAATTCTTGCGCTAGATCGCTGAT
>JBFJZQ010000136.1:0-8340 GCA_041622015.1 Oleiphilaceae bacterium | reverse complement strand
GTCGTTTGCTATTACACGTTGCCAATCACGGGAAAGAAATACCTATAGAAGATCAGCAACGAATTTTTCTGCCTTTTGAGCAAGGAAGTCAGCCAAGAACGGGCGCTATAAAAGGCTCTGGAATTGGTCTATCTGTCGCGCTTGAGTGTGCTTTATTGCATAAAGGAACGTTAAAACTTATACAGCACCCACAGGCCGAAATATGTTTTCAGTTAGATATTCCATTAGATTTGAAAGAAGATAATAAGCAGCAATAATCAAGTTGCCCGATTAGTATTCCTCCAAACATAACAGTCTTTAGCACATAAATATGCGAAGAATTAGATGTGTAGCCTCACATCTTTATTACTAATAAAAATAAGCCAGTAAACAAGGATGAAGCTTTATGACCTACGTTAAGCACTTTTCTATTAATCGACTCTTATTAAAACTTATTGTTAATATTTTTATTTTGAATTTAGTTGGCTGTGCAACACTTTGCGATAAATTTAGCACTTCAAACTCCCCCCCCTCCAACCTTCATGATCCAATACAAAAAGAGTCTACAAATAAAGAGAAAAAGAAAGTTGATCAAATCAGCTGGATTGAGTTATTAAGCTTGAGTATTTCTGAACGCAAAGTTGCTCTTCAAGAGCAAATACCGCCGCTGAATGAAAAAGATATCCTAAAGCGATCAATTCTATTAACGCATGACCAAGCAAGCCTTAAAGACCTTATAGAAGCCGAGAAGTTACTTCACGCTAATTTCATCACGCCTGGAATTAAAAACGCCTTCGAGTTAAGCCGTTGGCGTGAGACCACTCTTAAATTAAATAAAGCATTTCAGGCACATCAACTTGAAGTAGCAAACCTACAACAACAACTTGCTGCTTCTAAACGTAAATTCCAAAAGCAAAAGCAAGACAACAAAATATTAGAACGTAAAATTGAAGCTCTAACAGATATTGAGCATCAAATTAATCTTCGACTCGATAAAAATATCCTATAGGCTGCTTCATGAAACGTTCGCATCACATATTATTAGTAGATGATGACTCGAGTTTATTACGCTTACTGTCCTTACGCCTAGAAAATGAGCAGTATGAGGTGACATGTTTAGATTGCGCAGAATCTGCCTTGAAATATTTAAGTGGCAAGCGTATCGATTTAATAATTTCTGACCTGAAAATGGAAGGCATGGATGGCCTGGCGTTTTTTGGTAAAGTTCAACAATTATACCCTAGTGTGCCGGTCATAATCATGACCGCCCATGGCTCTATTCCAGAAGCGGTAACGGCAACACAACAAGGCGTTTTCAGTTTCATCACAAAGCCAATTAACCGAGAAGAATTTCTTGGTTCAATAAAAAAAGCCTTACTTCAAACCTCACTAAATGATGAAGATTGGTGTTCTGAAATTGTGACTAACAATAAGGATATGGAGGCTTTGCTGGGGCAAACTCACCAAGTAGCGCGAAGTGATGTGAGTGTATTAATTACAGGGGCGAGCGGCACAGGTAAAGAGTTGTTCGCCCGGGCGATACACAAGGCAAGCAGCCGAAAAAACCAGCCTTTTGTTGCAATTAATTGTGGGGCCTTACCTGAGCATCTACTGGAGTCTGAATTGTTCGGTCATGTTAAAGGCGCTTTTACGGGCGCTGTAAGCGCCCATAAAGGGCTATTTCTGTCGGCCAATAATGGCACTTTGTTTCTCGATGAAATTGGCGACATGCCAAGTGCTTTACAAGTTAAATTACTCCGAGCCCTTCAAGATAGAGAGGTGCGTCCTGTCGGCAGTTTAGAATCAATACCGTTCGACGTGCGGATAATATCTGCTACTCATTGTAATCTTGAAGAAGCCATGACGCGGCAACAATTTCGTGAAGATCTCTATTACCGACTAAAAGTTGTTAAATTAAAATTACCCGCACTTGCCGAGCGCGCCGAAGATATTCCCGCCTTAGTGCGTTATCTATTAGAAAAAAAACAAAACCACAGCATCAAAGCTTATGCGCCAGAGGCGATTCAGATGTTAGTCGCAGCGCCCTGGCCGGGCAATGTGAGGCAGTTGGTTAATGTGGTCGAGCAAACTTTAGCGCTAGCCACGACACCTATTATTCCTGCATCTTTAGTTGCACAGGCCTTAGAAAACCAGGAAGGCTTTATTCCCTCATTTAATGATGCACGCGCAGAATTTGAGCGAAATTATCTTAATAAAGTCATGACGATTACCGAAGGCAATGTCGCCAATGCCGCAAAAATAGCACAAAGAAACCGGACAGATTTTTATAAGTTACTTGCTAAATATGATATTGAGACCGCGCAGTTTCAGCCTCACTAAAACTTAAAACAATCATCCTGTAATCTGCCTTATAAGTGCCCGACTAAGCATATTGACCTTCATCTTCATAGGTAAGTGCTTGAGTTAATTGAAGCCCCTGTTTAAGGAATTAGCTATAAAGAAAAAAAACATAGTTAGCGAGCATCCATTTAAACTCAAATGATCATGAATTCAACTAAAATAAACCTAGAGCTTGAGCTAAACTGAATTAAACATACCCGATTTATGTAAATACCTATATTTTTGATAATTATGGCTTAGACTAGAAAATCATAACAATAATAAACAGGAGGTTATTATGAGTGTCTATAACAATATTTTAGTCGCATTAGAGTGCGGGCAAGACTCAAAAAAAGTACTCGAAAAAGCAGCTCAAATCTATAAAAGTAATCCTGACGCCAAGTTGCATTTAGTGCATGTGGTTTTAGATTTAATCATTGCAGATTGGGCGGGAAGCCCTGGGCAGATTCCACCACCGCTTGATCAAGAAGCGCTTGCGCAATCGGCAGGCGATTATTTAAAACAACATATTGAGGCAGCGGGTCTTGACCCGCAATCACTCATCATCAGTTTTGGATCGCCTGCGCAAGGGATACTGAAACAAGCTGAAAACTTGGACTCTGACTTAATTATTTCAGGCAGTCACAGCCGTCACGGTTTAGAGGTGTTACTGGGTTCAACTGCGCATAAGATTCTCAATCTAGCTAAATGTGATGTTTTATTAGTGCGTTGTCCAAAAGCGTAATTGTTCCATTTTTGAAAAAATACGTTCCAATAAATAATTCGTGACCAGCGGTCACGAATTATGTCATAGTAGCGCTACCTTCATAAAAACAAAAAGGGTGCGCTATTATGTCAGGATTCAATTTTCAATCTGTACTGCCCGGTCGTTATCTATCAACAGCGACAACGAAAACATTTTCTTTTCCCCTACTTTCAAAACGCTCACCAAGAGTATTGAATGTCGAAACCACTTTACCTGTGGTTTACGAAAAAGGCTTGCCGCTTATTGGCTGCTTGCCTGAATTTATTCAAAGCCCGATCGGATTCTTTTCTCGTCTAGCGCAAGATTATGATGAGCTGATCGAGTTCAACTTTGCAGGTATGGATGTAGTACTGATATGTGATGGAGATTTAGCACATCAAATTCTGGTAAAAGAAGTCCAGAATTTTAGAAAGTCAGATCGCGATGCTTTAATTATGGGTAGATTCTTGGGGCGTGGCTTAGTCACGAATGCCGATTATGCTCACCATAAAACTCAGCGCAAACTTATTCAGCCTGGCTTTCATTTTAGACGCATACAGTCCTATGCAGACACCATGAGCTCTTATACCAGCGAATTTGTTAAAAACTGGGATTCAGGTTTACGCGATGTGAGTGATGATATGTCCAAGTTGACCCTGTATATCGTCTGTAAAACCCTATTCAATGTCGATATGCATGAAATGGCAGAAGAAGCGGATAAAATCGGTCATACCATGAAAATAGTTCAAGATTGCATTGATCATCAATATAACCAAATGATAGATCTGCCAAACTGGTTCCCCTCCCCAACCAATATTAAATTAAACAAAGCACGAAAAGTTCTCAATGATACCATTGGCAAAATGATTGAAACCCGTCGCGAAGAAACTAAAGCTTCGCAGTCATTAGAAACCCAGCCCAAGCATTTGGATATGATGTCCATGCTACTTGATGCGAAATATGAAGATGGGTCAAGCATGAGTGATCAATTGGTGATGGATGAATTAATCACCTTGTTTGTCGCCGGCCATGAAACAACCTCGAATGCATTAATGTGGACAGTTTATTTACTGACTCAGCATCCCGATATTCAAAGAAAGCTTGAAAAAGAACTGGACGAGGTATTAGGAAGTCGCGATGCTCAATTTACCGACCTGGAAAAGTTGGAGTTTACTGAAATGGTCATTAAAGAGTCTATGCGTTTATTGCCACCCGCTTGGATTTTAAGTGCGCGGCAAGCCAATCAAGACATTCAAATAGATCAGTATGTATTCCCTAAAAATAAAGTCGTATTTATTTCACCTTATGCGAACCATAGAAACTCTAAGTACTTTGAACAGCCCGATAAGTTTGATCCTGAGCGTTTTTCACCTGAAAAAGAAAAAACAATTCCTAAGCATGCTTATATGCCTTTTGGAACAGGCCCAAGAGTTTGTATAGGGCAGTCTTTTGCGATGATGGAAGCAAAGCTTATATTAGCGATTTTACTTAATCGCTTTGAAGTCATTGCAGATCAAAATATGAAATATGATCCGCAGGCGCAAATTACACTTTCTAATAAACAGGGTATGAAGGTATATTTACAAAAACGTGCGAAGTTTAGTTAACAAGCACCGTGAATTAAATATCAACAGGAGTCAGTAGCATGTTGGCTATGGCAAAACACATTCTGAGTAAAGACAAAGAAACCTCCGAAAAGATCTTGCAAGAACTCAATAATGGTGCTGATTTTTCAAAACTTGCTCAAAAATATTCGCTTTGTCCGAGCAAGAAACATGGTGGCGATTTGGGCGAAATCCGCAAAGGCGATCTGGTAAAACCGGTTGAGCAGGTCATTTTTAAACAAGCCTTAAAAAAGACACATGGGCCCGTTAAATCCAAATTTGGCTATCATCTAATCCAAGTTTATTTCAGGCAATAAAAAACGGACAAAATGCCCGTTTTATTTGTGCCTCATGAAGCTTATTTTGCGCTAATGGTATAACTTGAGTCGGGATGGTACTTGATATTTGAAATATAGATATCACCAAAGGTAGGGCCACTATCATTCCCTTTAACCCGGATATTTTCCATACTGATTCGTTCAATTTCAGTCGGCATATAGAACTTCATTTTCCCACCTTCCAAAATTTCAATTTGAGATCTACCTTCTTTATACTTTAGGCCTTCAATTGAAATATCAGCTTGGATGAAGTTCGAAATTGGACCAATGCCAGCCACTGTTAAGACAGTATCCGCCAACTCATAGGCTATTTGCTCCTCTTTTGGTTCTTCAAAGTCTTCTTCATTATATTTGTGCATCTGACCGGCCGTTGCATCGGCATTTTGGCCAAACCCCATTGCTGTAGACATACCAGGAATACCAACTCCACCGAAGCCTTGTGCATTAACGCCTGATAATTCCTCATCATCCAGCATTTGCATACCGCCGAATCTACCCATTTCGGCAGAAGAGATTTCAACTTTATTGTTGACAACAGGTAAGCCCATCGGGGTTGCCGCGACAGCCAACATAGGCTGAAATGGTGCAGCTGCTAATGCGATAAAGGCAGCGGTGTAACGATATCTAGACTGATGTTTAAGAGTGCGCTGAAGGTCTTTCGCGCTAATCCAACCTTGTTCAATTAAAACTTCACCTAGCATCAAGTTTTGAGAGGCTTGAAGTTTTAGTGCTTCATCAAGTTGTTCTTCTGTAATATAGCCGCGATTAATTAATAAACGACCTAATCTGGACTTGGCTAATTGTTCTGTTTTAACTGTCATGTATCCCCCTGCGGATTAGCCGAATTAGAATTATTAAAATAGATAAAGCAATCAATTCGACTTAGATAGGACAAATAATGGACAGTAAAGAGCAATTTGTATATTGGAAAATATTTGCGAAGCGTAACAAGATGTTATGCTGTGTCTAAAGATGTGACACATATACCTTACTATGTATTCCCCTATTTTTAAAATAACGCTAACATACTGAATTATCTAACTATAAAGTTCATACTTAACTTCAACTTTAAGAGACTTTGATCTATGAGAAAAATAATAAATTTACAGCTAAATACTTTATTTGTGCGCTGTCTGGCATTTTCATTTGTTTTAATGAGTTGTTTCTCTAATGCTAACGAGGAACCTAGTTTCAGCTCAGAGCTTTTGGCCGATAAAACCTATGCATTAATTCAAACAAATATGGGCAACATTGAACTAGAACTATATGCAAAACGAGCACCTAAGACAGTCGAAAACTTCCTACAGTATGCAGAAAGTGGTTATTACGCAGATACTCTATTTCATAGAGTCATTCCAAATTTTATGGTTCAAGGCGGTGGCTTTGATAAAAACTTTGCTCAAAAAGCAACGCGTAAGCCTGTCAGAAACGAAGCCAATGCGTTTATTCCAAACCTTCGAGGCACTATTTCGATGGCAAGAACCAATGACCCTGACTCGGCAACGTCTCAGTTCTTCATTAACGTCGTTGATAATGCATCTTTAAACAAAACATCTGCGAACCCTGGTTATGCGGTTTTTGTTAAAGTTATAAAAGGTATGGATGTAGCGGACAAAATGTCCAGGGTAAACACAAAACGCCAAGGATATATGGCGGATATTCCAGTGGAGCCTGTTGTTATTAATAAAGTAACCATTAGACGACCAGAGATCATCAAACAAGAAAAAGCTGTCGCACCGCAGAATAAATGATATGACAAAACAAACGATACTGACGCCTGCGAAACTTTCTTGGCAGGATTCAACTCCCGTTTCAGTAGCGTTTGACGACTTTTACTTTTCGACAGACGATGGTTTAAACGAAAGCCGCTATGTTTTCTTAAATCCAAACAAAGTACCTGAGAGATTTTTAGCCGGTCATTTATTTGAACCGTTCATCGTTGCAGAAACAGGCTTTGGCACAGGGCTCAATTTTCTAATTACTTGGCAAGCCTGGGAACAGTTATCTGAGCCTAAGCGCCCACTTCATTTTTTTAGTATTGAAAAATTTCCACTTCACAAAAATGACTTGGCCAAAGCACTTTCGAATTGGCCGGAATTAACCCAATACATAGACCGCTTAGTTGAACAATATCCGCCGATTGTGGCAGGACTTCAAACCCTTGAATTTGATGATGGCCAAGTCAGGCTAAGCTTATTATTTGGTGATATTGCAACTGATCTACATTTACTTGAGTTTCAAGCAGATGCATGGTACTTGGATGGTTTTGCGCCGAAGAAAAACCCGGAAATGTGGACAGATAGTTTTTTTGAACTCATTGCCTATAAGTCAAAACAAGGTACAACATTTTCTACTTTTACTTCTGCGTCCACTGTAAGAAAAAGCTTAACGAATGCCGGGTTTAATGTGTCCAAGCAAGAAGGCTTTGGCAAAAAACGCGAAATGGTTTATGGCTATTTCGATGAAGAAGCCGTCAGTTTCTCAAAAAAAACACCCCTCAACAAAAAGCGTTGGTCATATCCACAGCCGAATGACGTTAAAACAATATCTTCGAAAACCTGCATAAACCAGCCTGTTCATCAGTGCGGAAATAGTCACTACGATGTCGCGATTATTGGTGCTGGCTTGTCTGGTTTAGCAACTGCACTTGAACTAACCCAACAAGGTTTAAAAGTTTGTATTATCGACAAACAGGCGGGACCTGTTAAAGGTGCAAGCGGGCAAACACAGTTAGCCATGTATGCAAAGCTACCTAGTGAGGCCAATAAACTTTTCCATTTTACGATTCAAGCTTTAAGCGGAAGTATGCGATTTTACCATCAACTTCAAAGCAAGCTTGAGCAACTTGGTTACAAACCATTTTGGCATAAGACAGGCTTATTACAGCTTGCCTGGAACGAAAAAGAAAACATAAAGCAAACAAGTTTTTTATCTAACATTCATCTCCCTGAGGATATAGTCCGTCATGTAGATGCACAAACCGCTTCAACTATTAGTGGCTTAGATATTTCTAAAGACGCCCTGTTTTTTGAAAATTGTGGCTGGTTAGACCCCGTACTTTATTCAGACGCGCTTCTCTCTCATTTTCCAATTGATAGTTTATTTGACCAGAGAGTGAGTGAGTTAAAGTTTAATAATGCAAACCAAAAATGGGTGCTTGAGTTAGATAATAGCGACGCAGCTATCTGTGCTAACTATGTGGTGATTGCAAATTCAAATGAAGCAAAGCGTTTTTCACAAGTGAATCATTTACCCTCTAAGCCTTTACGCGGGCAAGTCACGTCAATTAAACATCATAAATTAAAAGGCACGAATACGGTTGTGTGTGGAGAAG
>JBFJZQ010000135.1:0-8349 GCA_041622015.1 Oleiphilaceae bacterium | reverse complement strand
GGGTGATTATTATTTTGCTCTTTGATCTCACCACCAAGCTCTTGCGGCATAATTTTATTGACCACTCCGCAGCAGAGTTAGACAAGGTATTATCCACCAAATTATTTGACCGAATATTGTCTACACGTTGGGAGTGTATTACCGGGTCAATCGGTGGAATGGCCAGTCAGTTAAAAGACTTCGACTCGATAAAACAATTTTTTACCGCTTCTACTATGGTTGCACTGATAGACTTACCTTTTGCTGCCTTGTTTCTATTTATCATTTTTTACATAGGCGGGGTCGTCGCCATTGCGCCCTTGATTGCCATGCTTATCTTGGTATTTTACGGCTTGCTTATGCATTTTCCTTTAAAAAACCTATCTGTCGATTTACAGTCTGCCGCTGCTGAAAAGAATGCCATTGCGGTTGAGTCCTTAAGTACTCTGGAAACGATCAAGGCATTTAATGTCGAAGCAAGACAGATGACTCTTTGGAATGAAAGTTTGTCGCGGATGATTCATTTATCCTTAAAGTCGAGACGATTCTCTGACTCGATAGGTTTAGTTTCCACCTTTGTTATTCAAATGACGGTTGTTGCGGTGTTGATTCTGGGTGTCTATCAAATTAATGCCCAGAGTATGAGCTTGGGTGCTTTGATCGCCTGTGTATTGCTTTCTAGTAGAGCGCTTTCACCTATGGTTCAGTTAGCATCGTTAATTTCTCAATTTCATCAAGCAAATGCCGCGTTGCATAGTCTTGATCAATTAAGCTCTCACGCCATAGATGTCGAGCCGGAGCGTAATTATCTAAATACCGAAGCGTGTTTAGGGAAAATCGAATTGAGGAATACTTCTTATTCTATCGGCCAGCGTTGTATTTTAAATGGCCTGTCGGCAACGATTCATCCCGGTGAAAAAATAGCTCTTATTGGGAAAATAGGCGCGGGTAAAAGCTCGCTACTCAAACTTTTAATGGGCTTTGGCAAACCTAGTGACGGGCAGCTGCTGATTGATGATATTGATCTTCAGCATCTAGATATTACTAAACTCAGGTCTCATGTTGCCTATGTGCCTCAGGAGATTTCTTTGTTCAGGGGCAGCTTGCGAGAAAATATTCTACTTAAAAAACCGAATGCCTCGGTAGAGGAATTAACCCAAGCAATACATGTCGCCGGCTTGGATGATTTTGTTCAGGCTCACCCGATGGGCGTGGATATGCTTATTGGAGAACAAGGGAAAGGTTTGTCCGGAGGGCAAAAACAAAGCCTCGCTATCGCAAGAGCGGTCATTAATGAACCTTCTTTATTCTTGTTTGATGAGCTAAGTGCCGCCATGGATAATCAAACCGAGCAGGAAGTTATTCAGAATATTAAAGTACTGACGGCAGATAAAACCTTGATCCTGAGTACACATCGCTCCTCTTTGTTGTCATTGGTTGATCGAATAATTGTCATGGATAATGGCAAAATAGTGGCCGATGGGCCAAAAGAGAAAGTCATGGATGCCTTAAAAAGAGGGCTCATCAGAATGTCGGGCGCTGAGGAGAAAAAATGAACCAGTCTTCAGTCGCACTTACATTATCATCTCGTCGATTAATTCATTTGTTTTTGGTTTTGGTCATCGTCCTGATTGCTTGGGCTTATTATGCTCAAGTAGATGAGCTTGTAAGAGGGCAGGGAAAAGTCATTCCCTCCAAGCAGCTTCAAGTCATTCAAAATTTGGAGGGCGGAATATTATCTGAATTACTTGTAGAAGAAGGCCAGCAAGTAAAAAAAGGTGAAATCTTACTAAAGCTGGATGACACTCAATTTAATTCAAAGTTTCAAGAGCGTAGACAAACAGTGCTCGCTGTAAAAGCAAATATTGCACGGCTTCGATCCGAGCTTGCCGGTGAGGATAAAATCGTTTTTTCGGATGAGCTAGAAAAAAATGCCCCTGAAATACTCGAAGAGCAAAGTCGTTTGTTTTTTCACCGTAAAGTGCAGTTGGATGCTGCTCAGCGCTTGATTGACTTACAAATCAAACAAGAAACTCAAGGTTTATCTAAAGCAAAGTTTGAGCGTGACCAAGCTCAGCGACAACAGCGTCTGGCCGAAAAAGAATTATCTATCCTGAAGCCGCTCCTGAAAGCTGGCGTAGTTTCTGAAATGGAAACTATTCGTGCGGAAAAAGAAGCACTGAAAGCCAGGGGGGACGCATTAGGGCTTGAATTTGCCATGCCCTCGATAGAAACGAAAATAGAAGAGTTAAAAGATAAGCAAAAGCAACTTAGAATAAATTTCAATGCGGATACCCAAACAGAATTAAATAAATATCTTGACGAGCTGGCGCTAATTTCTCAAACAAGTGGTGCTTTAGAGGATCGACTGGATCGAACGCAAGTTCGATCGCCGGTGAATGGCACGGTGAAGCAGGTGATGCTAACAACCTTGGGCGGGGTGGTTCAGCCGGGAATGGATCTTATTAGTATTGTTCCATTAGAAGATAGTTTGCTAATTGAGACAAAAATTCGCCCATCAGACATCGCGCGACTATACCCAGGGCAAAAAGCAATGGTAAAATTCACCGCTTATGACTTTACCATATATGGTGGCTTGGAAGCCGAGTTAGTGCATATAAGCGCAGATTCCATAAGTCATGAAGATGGTGAAAGTTTTTATTTGGTGAGAGTGAAAACCTTTCAAAATAATTTAGGTAGCATGGAAAAACCATTGCCGATTATTCCCGGTATGGTTGCAGAAGTGGATATTTTGACGGGTAAGAAAACACTATTAAGTTATGTACTCAAACCCATTCTAAAAGCTAAACAAGTCGCATTATCCGAACCTTGAGTTTGGGGTGACATAATAAAAAACAGTCAAAAATTCTCGTTCCTCTTCGAGCTTTGAACTGGCTGCTAGAGGTAGTTACATGCATTTTATTCTAAAAGCTTGCTTATGGTTTTTTGCTGTGAGCCGCTTTTTTAGTTTGTCCTGTTTTGCTCAAGAAACACATGTTGAAGGAGTGATAGGGCTTAGTCAAAGTGCTTATATGGCCTTGCAATCTCATCCTAAAATATTTATATCAAGAAATGATATTAATGTTAGTAAACAACAGCTTACCCAAGTTGAATCTGCATTCTTGCCGACTATTTCGTTAAGTTTAGGGATAGGTCGTGAGGACAGTAATAATGCCTCGAGTCGAGCGCTTACAGGTAGTGGTTCATCTGAGATGGAACGCAGGGAGTCTGCAATCACGCTGTCACAAATGCTCTTCGATGGATTTAATGCTGACAACTTAAGGCGCAGCCAGCAAGAGACTATTTCTGCAGAAGAGCTGGCTTATGAGAATCTGGCCAGTGAGACTGCCTTAAAGGCGATTGAAGCTCACCTAGAGGTCGCGGCAAAAAATAAATCATTGGAAGATCATCTTAGCAATTTAATAGTGCATGAAAAAATTGCCAAAGATATTGGTTTAAGAGTCCGTTCAGGTAAAGATGATAGGGCGCGCGTGAGCCAGATTAGTGCACGCTTGTCACTTGCTCTAGCTAATCTGGAAACCGCAAAGAATCAGTTGTTATCAGCAAATTCTGCTTACTTACGAGAGGTCGGCGAATTGCCCGCTAAAACGTTAAGGGCTCAGGGTGAGTTGTTTAAAATACCAGAAAACGAAACAGAGTATGTCGATGCGGTATTAAGTAATAATCTGTTTTTGCATTCAAAGTTGAAACAAATGGATGCCCAAAAATACCAGGAAAAGGCAAGTGCCAGTCATCACCTGCCTAGTTTATATCTAGAGACCGGCGCTTCATGGAATGCAAATCTAGATGCCGTGAGAGGGCGAAATAGTGATGCCTTTGTGATGTTAAGAATGCGCTATGATCTCTTTAAAGGTGGTGCAGAAAGAGCGGGTGAGCGGATTGCCATGCATCAAACCCAGTCTTTGTTATATGAATTAGATGACTTGCGTAGGGAATTGAAAAAAGAGGCATCCCAGGCTTGGTTTAGTTATCAGTCAAATTCAAAGCGAGCCAGTTACTTGCAAGATTATGTTGAATCGGCACAAACAACGAAAATAGCCTATGCCCAGCAATTTAATATAGGCCAAAGAAGTCTGATCGACTTATTAGATGCTGAGAATGAGCTACTCAAAGCAAAGAGTCAGCTTCATGAGTCACAGCAAGAGCTTAGCCTTTCTAAATATCAAATTATGCACCTTCAAGGGCGTTTATTGGCCGTATTGAAGTTGGATATACAAATGGCTGAAAAACATGATAAACAATGAGTCTAAAGAGCAAATTAAATCTGCGCTTGCCCAGTCAGATGCCGAGCTTGCGAGGGTGACAGAAGATTTGATTTCGGTATTGGTAAAGAAAGGTGCCATATTATTTACGGATTTGCCCGACCCGGTGCAGGCTAAACTGTTAGAAAGAGAGGCCTTAAGGAATAAACTAGATGGCCATGATGTCTCATTCTTATCTGAAGATGAGACCTTATAGTAGTTGCTTAACCTTATAGTACTTGCTTAAAAAGTCGCTTTAGCTGAGGTTTATATCCGGTAGATTATTAAGAGTTTGTGCAAGGTCATGACCGCTATTTAAGTAAATAACCGTTTCAATAGTCTGGTCGGTATCTAATTGGCTTGTTTCTAAAATGTCCTTCGCTTCAGTTGTCCCAAAACTTGCATTCAAGGCTGCAGAAATCTCATCTTGCTCTCCTTGTTCTTTGATTAAATCAGTGAAGGCAATTGCTTTCGTGTTGGCATTTAAGTCATTTTCTTGAGCGTAAAGTGGAGTATTACTTCCCTTAATTGTTACATGCAGTTCCTGTCTTGTTCCATCTGCTGTAAAAACTTCAAAGGTGTCTATGCGTGTCTCGCCTTCATTGATTGTGTTCAGTTTTATATATTCTATATCTAGATTGAATGTCCAGTTACCTTGTGAATCTATATCTGCTGCGCCATAGCCTAAAGAAGAGCGAATGCCTGAATGTGACTGAAAGGAAGATTCCCCAAAGTCAGGATCATTAATAAGTACACTGCCTGTAGTTGTTAAGTCGAATTCCAAGTCAAGATCAGCAGCGTTTTGGCCACTTAAAAGGGGTTTATCGTTAACACCTTCAATATTAATTTGAATAAGTTGGTTCGTGCCGTCTATGGTTTTCACCGAAAACACATCCAGGAGTTTATCGCCGGTACGAAGGCCTTGAATAGCGTTGGCATTATTATTTAGTGTGTAAGTCCATTCACCAAGGGCATTAATTTGTGCAACGCCAAAACTTCCTTGTATGTCAAAATTCGTTTGGAAGCGGGCTTCCCCTAGATCAGCATCTGAAACAGCTAATTTGCCACTAATGCTTGGGTGATTATTCTCAAGATCGGCAACGGGTGTTGCCCGAAGGTTGCCCAGTTTCGAGCCGGTAATCACGGCTTGATCATTGGTGCCGTTTATCTCTATGGCTACTTGTAATTTTTGGCCCGAGGGAGTCGTTAAATTAATCACATCATTAATAGAATCACCAGCAGAAAGGGATTGCACATTAGTGAGTTGATTGTTTAAAACGTATTGCCAATTGCCTGAACTGTCTGAAGTAAATGTACCGAAGGCGGTGTCGAAGGATTGAGGCGAAATATTTTGGTTTGTTTCAAATTTACCATGAACTGCCGTTATAAAGTCTTCGCTGACAGAGGCCTGGATTTGATCAATGTTAACGTCATTAATCGCTGTCAGGCTAGTATCTTCAGTTGAATTAGAGTTTTCCTGGTTTGGAAAATTAATCGCTGTTTTATTACTGGATTCAGATGAGGTGTCGTTGCTTCGGTAGTTAATCAACAAGCCTGCATCGTCAAGCAAAATAGGAGAGGCGGCGCTTTTGTCATTATTGCTAGGTGTATTGGATGAGCTGTCAGTGTTTCCAGCAGCCGGTGCTTCGAGTGTCGAGAAGTCAAAGTGCTCTTCCTGCATCGCTTGTTGAATTGCGTGTATTTCGCTTATTAAATTTTCTGTCGTAGCAGCGCTTTGCAGCGAATTTGTTTGTGTTTGTGCTTGAGCTTGTTCGTGGGGGGAGGTGACCGGCAAAGGCGCGAAAATTGGATTCGCCTGATCATCATTCAATATCATGCTGGAAGTGGTAGCCATGTGTTTTTCCCCGTTTGTTATTCTCGGCAAATAAAAATAAATAGTGGTAGGACTATAGATATAAAAAATGCCTTC
Organism: Oleiphilaceae bacterium; assembly: GCA_041622015.1. Lineage (GTDB taxonomy): Bacteria > Pseudomonadota > Gammaproteobacteria > Pseudomonadales > Oleiphilaceae > PZPK01. The sequence goes on along the minus strand of JBFJZQ010000135.1, from coordinate 2,178 downwards.
AGCCCAACACTATAAACCCTTCTTGAGGGGCTGTAAGTAACGTTTCACTTTATTTTGTCTGATATATGTAAACGCCCGAACAGCAAGGTGCTGTTCGGGCTTTTGGAGGGTGGCTAAAATCATCAACTAAGGTGATTTAAGCTACCAATTTTTATGTACTGTTTCTTATAAAGAGTAGTACATTTCAAACTCAAGTGGGTGAGTTGTCATGTTGATACGCTCAACGTCACCACGCTTAAGTTCGATAAATGCAGCAATCATGTCTTCTGAGAAAACGCCGCCGCGAGTTAAGAACTCGTGGTCTGCTTCTAGTGCATTAAGCGCTTGCTCTAGCGTTGATGCAACAGTTGGGATTGCCTTTGCTTCTTCAGCTGGAAGATCATAAAGATCTTTGTCAGCAGGATCGCCAGGGTGAATCTTGTTCTGGATACCATCAAGGCCAGCCATCAACATAGCAGAGAATGCTAAGTAAGGGTTAGCTGTTGGATCAGGGAAACGCGCTTCAAGACGACGTGCTTTAGGGCTGTTGACGTAAGGGATACGGATAGAAGCTGAACGGTTACGTGCAGAGTAAGCAAGCATTACAGGTGCTTCGAAACCAGGAACCAAACGCTTATAAGAGTTGGTTGAAGGGTTTGTGAAAGCATTTAATGTGCGAGCATGCTTAATGATACCGCCGATGTAGTATAAACACTCATCAGACAGACCTGCATAGCCGTCACCTGCCATAATATTAACGCCATCTTTAGATAAAGACTGGTGAACGTGCATGCCAGAACCGTTGTCACCAACGATTGGCTTAGGCATAAATGTCGCTGTTTTGCCATAAGCGTGAGCGACGTTATGTACGCAATACTTAAGGATCTGAACTTCATCCGCTTTCTTAACTAGTGTATTTGCGCCAACACCAATTTCACACTGGCCAGCTGTTGCAACTTCGTGGTGATGTACTTCGATGACTAAGCCCATTGCTTCCATTGCACCACACATTGCTGCACGAAGCTCGTGAAGTGAGTCAACAGGAGGGACTGGGAAATATCCACCTTTAACAAAAGGACGGTGACCGGTGTTGCCGCCTTCAATTACTTTTTTGCTGCTCCATGCTGCTTCATCTGAATTGATTTCATAGCTTACGCCGCTCATGTCTGCGTGCCACTTAACATCATCAAATACAAAAAACTCTGGCTCTGGGCCAAAAAGAGCTTTATCAGCGATGCCGGTAGATTTTAAATAGTCTTCAGCGCGTTGAGCGATAGAGCGTGGATCGCGGTCATAACCCTGCATTGTAGTTGGTTCAACAATGTTGCAGCGGACAATAATAGTGCTTTCTTCGGTGAAAGGATCCATAACAGAAGCGTTATCATCAGGCATAAGGATCATGTCTGAATCATTAATGCCTTTCCAGCCAGCGATCGAAGAACCATCAAACATTTTACCTTCTTCGAAGAAGTCTTCATCAACTAAACCTGCAGGAATAGTAACGTGTTGTTCTTTACCGATAGTATCTGTGAAGCGAAGGTCAGCCCAAATTGCATCATTATCTTTGATCAGGCCAAGAGTTTTCTCTGACTTTATTATTTCTCCATAATGGATAAGTGTTTGAAACAGATTTAGTGTCTCATTTTTACGAGAGCCAAGCCTGAAAAACAAGCTTACGGCATTGTTTTCGTAACAGGTGTTGCTTGCGTAAGTCTTGGTATGCATCTATATCGTTCACATGAGTGTTAGATTTAGATGATGAAGTCTTATCTTATATAGCAAAGACGCTAGCTTGCCCGCAAAAGAAAAAAAGCGAGAATAACATGACTTTCTCGAATATTCCCTAACTATTTTATTAGAGACTGAGACAAAAAATATTACATTTTACGCAATAAATACGAAGCAAATACATTGCCAACTTTTTTGATTGCATAAGTCTATGATAAAAAACAGCTTTTATGTGGATTTATATAATTGATCTGTTTTTGGTGCACTATTATGGTGCGGCTGTTATGAGAGTGATTTAATTTGGTGCGTAGTGTGCTTGAGGTTTTGTACAATCTGATCGCGCTTATTTGGTAAGTATGTTGTTAAGCTGGGTCTATTTTTCTGCTGGAAATGCACTAAAAAGTGCTAAACATAAAAAATAATTGTAGTTAATTGCAAAATCTTCTTGATTTAGATTCTAAACTCTAACGC
>JBFJZQ010000134.1:0-8374 GCA_041622015.1 Oleiphilaceae bacterium | reverse complement strand
GTAACGTGATTTCTTGCCCTTCGCGGCTAACCATGTTTCAGCTTTTTTGGCAGCTTGTACGTGGGGGGGGATATTTTTTTGATACTCATTCAAACGCCGTCTTAAGCGTTTGCGGTATACCAGCTTGTTATCAAATTTTCCGGCCTTTAAATCTATCACCATCTGTCTTATGTATTCTTTGTAGGCTTTATTCAGAAAAATTCTATCGTATAACTCTTTTTGTAATTCTCTCGCTAGCTGCGTCCAATCGGTTCGAACCGTTTCTAAGCCTTTAAATACCAATGAATAACTCCCCGCTTGAGGCTCATCAGCCTTAAAGTCTTTAGAGCATACCATGCCGGCATAACGCTTCTTAGTACCTTCATTTGAACCCCGTATGGTGGGCATGAGGAAACGTGCATAGTGATTTTCGTATTCAAGCTCCAGCGCACTGTCGAGCCGATACTCTTTTGCTAAATAGTCCTTCCACCAAGCATTTACTTTATCCGCTAGAAACCTGCCTATTTGATCGATATCACTCAAGCCATTTTGAATGTTTAGCCACACAAAGATGGAATCTGTGTCGCCATAAATGACTTGATAGCCTTCTTCTTCAATCAAGCCTTTTGTCTTAAGCATGATTTCATGGCCGCGCAGGGTAATGGAACTGGGTAATCTAGGGTCAAAAAAACGACAACCCGCTGTGCCCATCACGCCATAATAAGAATTCATAATGATCTTGATGGCTTGCGCTAAAGATGCATTGTCATCCTGTTTCGCCTGATCTCTGGCTAGCCACAAATGCTCGATTAAACTGGGTAAGATGCTGTCTTGCTTTTTGAAGTAAGCCCCTCGATAACCTTTTGAAAAAATAGCGCGATCATAATTTTCTACAAAGTCTGAAGACATGTTTGCGCTTAGTCGGTCACCTTCCGCTAAGCCGTAAGGGTCAACCATAAAGGTTCGAATAATACTCGGATAAAGGCTTTTAAAGTCGAGAACTAACACATGATCATAAAGCCCGGGCCTTGAACTCATGACATAACCACCTGGGCTGCCAACCCCTTGCGGGTTGACCGGCAAATTCGGCGCGACATAACCCTGCCGATGTAAGCGCGGTAAATACTGGTTTTCAAACGCAGCCACTGAACCACCTACTTTGTCTAAGGGTAGACCTGTGAGTCGTGAACGCTCAATTGCAAAATGAATCAGTCGGGCTTTCTCAAATATCTGCCAAACGAGTTCGCAATCGGAAAGGTTATATGCCGCTAACGCGGGTTTATCCTCTTTAAACAGTCTAAGAATTTCATCACCCCGGTCATCTGGATCATGAATCAGCTTGCCTTTCCCGAGTAAGGCCTGCGCAACAAACTCCAAGGAAAAGCTTTCAAAGTGGTAACTGGCAGATTTAAGCGTATCGATGCCGTCTAGAACAGCTCTGCCTGGCACCAGCACAAAATAATGTTCCTCATTATTGGGACTGGTTCGCCACTCTATCGCTTCCTTATTACGCCCAATTGACAATTTGAATCCATAACGCTGACACGCCTGATCCAGTACTCGCAGGTCGAAATTAATGCAATTCCAGCCGATCAAAATATCCGGATCGGTTTCATGCAACCACGCCATAAACCGGATAAGCAGGCTTCGTTCATCTTCCAGCATGTCACATTCAATTCGGCTAATATCTGACTGCGTGTGCATGTCTTCATCCGAACCAATCATAAACACTTTTTTTGCATCATCCGTATAAACGGCAATAGAAAGTATATTGTTCGAAGGATAAGCGGTTTCAATATCAAAGGAGACAAGTTTAAACGTGGGTTGAAACTCTACTGCTTTGAGAGCGGCATTACTGACATACTGAAAATGCTGGTGGTGCTGGAACTCGTGACTGGTCACCGACATGGACGCGGTAATAAACCGCTCCATCAGGTAGCGATCAACCGTTCTCACATCGGCTTCCAAGGGCTCTATTCCCTGCTCTGTTAAGATTCTTGCAGCCTGACGTAAGCGTCTTTGCTGAGAAAAATAAAACCCCGTAACAGGCTGATGCTTGAAAGACTGAAGCTCGAGGTTTCTTGAGCGATGCAGCGTATCGCCAATTAATGTGTTTGCCTGCTCGACAGACCCAGCTTCAACAAAAAATATCCCCTCTTGGCGCTTTTGTTCGACGAGTAATGGTCCTTCGATGGTATGCAACCAATAACGCAGCATTAAACCTTCCTGCGCATCTTTCCATTGTCGTGTCAGTAAAAAACCATCGCGCTGAGTCATGAAATAACAATCTGTTGAAGAATAGTGAAAATCGAGAGCAGAATAGTAACGTAGGTCTTGAAGCAAGTGATAGTTTTCACTATTCAAGTAAGCAGATTAGAAGAGCATGTCACTAAATTTATGCTACGTTTAATAAAACTTGAGAAGTATTTTTATATGGAAATATGAACCATAAAAACCTTTGCATGACTCCACATCTGAGTCACTTTCATCTAAAAGGCTTTACCCTCGATAGAGCAAAAATTTAGGTCTTCGATTGCCCTCAAACTCAGTACACACATCGTGTTATTGGGTTTATTATTATTTATGCGTTTATACCTTGCTTATGTCTATCAAACTAGAAATATTAATTATTTCCAATTGAAACAGCTATCAGAAACCATCACCGACAACCTGATCATTTCAGCGTAAACAAACTTCAAATTATCCAGAATTAAGCGAATAAGCAATGTCCTCGCGGCTAAAAATAACATCAGCCGTATTGTGTTGATTGAGGAAGAAAATCAGCACATTATTTCAGATAATCATAATGAAAGTATTGGCAAAAATATTCTCCAAGGCTTGACGGCAAGAGAACAAGAAATATTCACTACTCTCGACTCGGACAACGAGCTAATCTCGTCGATTTTTTTGGAGCATACTTCCTATTATCTGCATAAAACTCATCTAATTAATGCAGACTTTAATAAATTACGCCCTTATTATATTTTTATTGTCTTGGATGAAATGGAAACCCTCATTGATACACCCCATATTCTTGGCTTAATTACAGGTATCTGCACACTTGGCATGCTCATCTTTTTCGTGGCTTTATATTGGATGCAAAAATATCTGTTATTGTCCCCCCCTTGCTCAAATAACCCAACATTTAACATTCCAAGGTAAAGATAATGAGCAAGCTGGACATGGAAACGATCGACTTCAATCTCATTGAAACCATCGAAAATACCACCGAAAGCTTGGGTAAACTTACAAAAGACAAGTCGATTCGCTTAATTGTCGACCCCAATCAGGCAAGTTTGACCGTGCTTTCAAAACAGTTAACAATATGAGGAGTAAACACTCAAACAGCGCGAAGTATTGAGCAGGCTATCAATCTATTAAAATCGCATAAGCCGTCGACTCAGCAGTTTGTTATAGTGACGTCAAGCGTCGGAAAAAACTCTGGCTTAAACTTTATAAAAGAACTAGAAAAATCAGTAGATACATCAACTATAAAATTTATTTTAATGGCGTCAATTGGCTTTCAACATGATCCAAAACTTCTTCAAGAAACAGGTTTCTATGACTTTTTTTACAAGCCAGCGACACAAACCAAACTCATTAAATCCTTTCATAAAGCAAAATCATTTGAGGTAAATATGGATTCGACAATCACCAAACCTGAAGAAGAAATCGTATTACCCACAAACAAACGTATATTGTTAGTCGAAGATACCCCGATCAATCAGCTTGTTGTCCAAGGTATTTTAGGGGGGTTAAATCTTTCGTGCGACGTGGCAGGAAATGGCCTGGAAGCCCTGGACATGATGAATAAAGTTGACTCACTCGAGCCCTTCGATATAGTACTAATGGATTGCCAAATGCCTGAAATGGATGGTTATGAAGCCACTAAAGCGATTCGTGAAGGCAAAGCCGGTAAAGCATCTATCTCCATCCCTATTATTGCGATGACAGCCAATGCAATGAAAGGCGACGAAGAGATATGCTTAGCGGCAGGCATGAATGACTATATAAGTAAACCGGTTGACCCGATGATCATCAAACAGAAACTCGCTAAATGGTTGATCTAATATCTCAGTTCAATTTCGTTTAAAACATGGAAGACTTCACAATGAAACTATACGGCACAAAAAAATCTCGCTCATTTCGATGCGTCTGGGCAGCTGAAGAAGCTGGCTTAGACTATGAATATATAGAAGTGGCCTTGGGCAGTAGCGAATCGAATGGCAGCCTGACAGAACATTACCGCTTACTTAACTTTCAAGGTAAGGTACCTACTTTTTGTGATAGCCAAGTGACCTTAACCGAAAGTGCCGCTATCGTGAGTTATTTCGCGAAAATGTTCCCCGAGAAAAACCTAATACCTGCTGATAACACGCCCGCCCGGGCACATTATGACCAACTTTCATTTTTTGTACTGTCAGACTTAGAACAACCTTTATGGACCAATGGTAAACACCGCTTTGCCATCCCGGAGCAATATCGCGTTCCCACTGTAATTCCGACAACCCATTGGGAATTTGAAAAATCTCAAAAGGCCTTAACCCGATTAATTGGCGAACACCCGACTGAATTTGCACTTGGAAAACACTTCACGATGGTGGATATCTTAATTGCCCATACCCTTAACTGGGCAGAAAGCTTTAAATTTGAGGTTTTGCCAGGACTATTGGATTACAAAAATAGACTCTATAGCCGGCCTGCATGTGTAGCCGCAATGGAAAAGATAGGCGTATAATAATACTTTTATTTTCGTGTACCTAGGTCACTAAAATGCTGCTAAATAACAAAATATATTTCGTTCGTCCGCTTCTTTCTACCCTGTTACTCACTCTATGCACATTGAGTGTTTCAATGTATTCGCATGCCGACTTAGAAGAGTTGGACGATCAAATTCTCGAAGAGCAGACCGCTAAAGCAGGCATAACTATTGATTTAGCCTTCAAACTATCAATTGGTCAGATTTACATAGATCATACAGACCGTGAACAGGATGGTAAGCGGAACAATCTCTTAACAACGCCGCCCCCAAGAATCGAGTACCATCAAGGTAAAAACTAAGGACAGAGCATGAGCAATATTAAGATCGACGAGTCACTTAATGTCTTCGGAGAAAAGTTGATCGCCTGTAGTCACGACCCTGTGACCGGTTTTTTTAGGGATGGTTGTTGCAATACAAATGATCAGGACTTTGGTTCCCATACCATTTGCATTGAGGCCTCAGAGGCTTTTCTGCAGTTTTCACGCTTTAAAGGCAATGACCTCTCTACACCGGTGCCAGAGTTTGGTTTTACTGGCCTAAAAGCCGGTGATCGCTGGTGTTTGTGTGCAAGCAGATGGCTAGAAGCGCATGAGCAAGGTATGGCACCAAAGGTCCATTTGACACGCACTCATCAAAAAGCCCTAGACATTGTTCCCATGAATATCCTTCGAGAATATGCTGCCGATTTGAATTAAATCGACTGTATTAACTTACCCCATTAGTCGGCTATTTTTTCACTGTGCAGAAAGTAGTCTATCTAATGCTTTATTTAACGCCGTTTTTGTACCCTCTGCATTGCTTGCATTAAACTTTTTCATTGATGGGCGCTTCAACACATCAAGATATTGAGCCATTGATGACTTATCGATATCCTTATAGGAAAAAGCCAGTTGCGCGGTGATCATTTGCTCTATCTGACTTTTAGCTTGCCCTAATTGCATGTCAACAAAGCCCTCTAATTGCTCGATATCGACGGGTTTATCCGGTTGATCTGCCTTCGAAAGACCAACCATTGTGGCAAGCATAACCGTTTTTTGAAATTCTACAGACTCTTCAACTAACTTCAGTTCATCCGATAGCTTTTGCGCGGTGCTCATTAACTCTGAATTAGACATAATCTCAGCGGCTATTTTCTGAAATTCCATCATGGCCTTCGGTGTTGAAGCATATTCCTCAGCTCTCGCAATTCGACTACCCGTATTCGATTCATACCAAGCAAGAACTTGTTTCGCTTCCTGTTCTGTGAGTGTTTTTTTTATCTCGTTTGAAACATCACTTAATACTAAGTCTGAATTGAATACATCGGCAAACAACACTTCTGCTTGCTTCTTCTTTTCATTAGATAAGTTGGGGGTACTTTGTTGGATCAACGCGACGATTGTCGCAGGCAAGCTTTCGACCTGACTTTTCAGACCAGACAATACAAGAAGCTCGAAAACGGTATTGTCTTCAACTTTGTCAGCGTAAACAAAAAGAGAAAGTGAGAATAACAATAATATTGATAGCGTTTTTTTTAAGTAACTCATTATTTTTCCTATATTTTTTAATTTAACTATTTCGAGCTAAAACATCATGACTCTTGACGACAGCTTTTGATATCTGCCTCAAGCGATACTGCGAGTATTTTTGGTAGATTTCTATCTACTCACCTACAACTTCGCCTTAAAATCTTCTAAAGATTGGTTAGCCGAACGCTGAACTTTCGCTTTTAAAAAAGGCACCCAACCAAATAACATTCCAGGAAAACCTAAGGCTTGAGATGCCCAACGCCAAAAACTGAACATATCTGTTTGCTTCCAAATTTTACCGTCTTTCATCTCAATGACCGTATCAATGCGGTTATGCACTTTTCTGCCAGTTCCCGAGAAAGTATAAATGGGCTCCCAATGACATGTTACCTGACCGGCTGAGTTCAACTCTACATCTCGAAAGGTGAGTGTCATATCCTTGCCTCTTGTGCAAAGCATGGCCCACATATGACCGATATCTTCACCTTGCAGCGTGAATACTTCATCTTCAAATTGAGCATCAGGATGATAAAAAGAAGCCATGATTTGAGCATCTTTATTCTGGAAGGCCTTGTAAAACCGGGTAACTAGCTCAATGTCTTCATTCATTTTCATGTTCTCTTAAAGTCGTTTATTTAGCCTAGCCCACAATATTTAACAGCGCGAAAAACCTGAACACTCACGCCCCAGCAAAAAACTGAAATAAATGTAGTGAATTCCACTCCACTATTACATAACACATACAATTTTACTGAGAACCCTTACCGAGACTAGCTACTTATACACATGATATTGGTTTAATTTAGTAAGGTACGCCTCTCACTTCCATGGCTGACTAAATTAGTTAGTACAACATGGTTAAACGAATAAAAAGGACGCAGTTATGAAGATCTTTTTTTGTTTGTTTGTTTTGATTTTTTCCTCAAGCCAGGTTCTGGCAGAAAGTGTCAAGATTGACTCATTTTATTACCTTGATAGCGCACCCAAGCCTAATGAAAGCGAGTCAAAAGTTGTCTTCAAGGTCGATAGAGAGGTGAGTTGTGAAGGTAACTTAACAAATAAAATCTTCATTAATAAGGACAGCTCTAAGATTTCTACTACCCCCTATATGCTAATACGATTTTGGCCATCATACTTCCTGAAGCAAGCTGCCCTGACAAATGCCGAGGTAGATGTCTATCTAGGTCGCTATGAGCCGACATTGAGCGCCTGTGAAGTGGGCTTCCAATATGAAGGTAGCTCTACCGAAAGATGGTATGAGCCACACACATTTAAAGTATCTGAGCTTGACGATACCAATCCTATCAACACCGTTTATTATCAATTATATATCAATGCCAGAAGCCCAACTTATGTTCCATGGGTGTATGCCGACACTGATTATTCAGTTAGCTGCGATGGCGTAACAACAAATAGACTTATCCCTGCAACCAATCCAAATGAATGGGGGTACGTCATACCTAGTGAATTTGGTAACTCGGCAAACGCAAGTTATAGCTCCGAGAATACACGATCATTTTTTGATTTATTAAGCGGAAAAATAGATAGCTACTCCGTTGGCCGATACGTACCTGAATTGAATGGCTGTAGGATTCACAACGTCCAATTTTCTCATAACAACATAAGTGCTGAAGCGATTGAAATGGGCAAACAGATGTGCATTGATGCTCCGGAAGTGTGTGAACTATTTTCGAGAGAAGAGCTGGATTTAGCCTTACAAATGGGTTTACGAGACGGCGTTGATATGTGTATTGAGTCGCCTACAAGTTGTGGTTTGTTCAATCAAACAGACTTGGATGCATCATTTTTAAATGGTAGCCATGAAGGTGTTCAGGACTGCATTAACAACCCAGATAATTGTGGTTTATTTAATCAAACATCATTAGACAACGCACTTGCTGAAGGCATCATCACTGGTGAACAAAACTGTAAAACAAACCCTGAATTGTGTGATCTCTTCAATCAAGCTGCTGTAGAAGGTGCACTCGCTCAAGGATTCAACTCAGGCGAACAACATTGCAAAAACAACCCTGAATTATGTGGACTATTCAATCAAACTGATATTGACCTTAGCTTAGCCGAGGGCATCACCAAAGGAAAAGCAGCGTGTATAGAAAACCCTGAT
>JBFJZQ010000133.1:0-8377 GCA_041622015.1 Oleiphilaceae bacterium | reverse complement strand
TTCAAATTCACCTGGGTTTTTACCGTGTAAAGTAATCGCCAGCCGACCTTTGAAACCCGCAGTATTCAGTATTTGTCTTAAAGACTTATTAATATGGTTGTCATGCGTTGCACTGATAATCCACTTAATTCGAGAAAGATTTAAACTTGAAATAAATTCAGCATCTTCGGCGTCGCCGTATCTGGCTACTATACCAAGGCTTTGACATTTTTTTATCATTTCCGGATCAAAATCGACACCTAATACCTTGAGGCCTTGTTCATGGAAGGCTTCGATAATGGTTCTACCAAACCGCCCCAAGCCCACCACCACACAATCGTAGTCGTTATCGATGGGGTGAAGCTCATCCACCACTTCACGATGGGCGTGTTTCTTTTCAAATATGCCGAGAATGGGCAACAACAATTGGTACAGGGAATGCGAATACAGAATCATATAGGTTGAGGCACTAATGGTAATTAAGCCCACAAGGGTAATTAAACCGAGCACACTCTCATTAACATGTCCGAGCGAGACGCCAAGTGCCGCCAATATCAACGAAAACTCACTAATTTGTGCGACCGTTAAACCCGCTAAAAACCCAGTTCGTTTTTTGTATCCCATCACGCCCATAATGACCATCACGATTAATGGATTGCCGACGATTACAAACAAGGAAAATAGCACTGCAGAAGCCACTTGTTCGCCGATAATCGCTAGATTTAACGATGCACCAAGATCAACAAAAAAGAACAAGAGCAAAAAGTCTCTTAGGCCTGTTAGTCGGGAGCCAATAACGTCGCGATAAGGCGTTGAGGCCAATAAAACACCTGCCACAAACGCCCCGACTTCTTTACTAAACCCCAGATAACTACCCAGCGCTCCGAGAGATACCGCCCAAGCAATTGAAAACAACACCAGAAGCTCTTTTGACTGCGCCATCACATCAAGCAAAGGCGTTAACACATAACGCATTAGCAAACCAATCGCGATAACAAATAAGATCCCATTGAACACGATATAGAAGGTCTGCACGCCGATACCGTCAGCACTTTCGGTTTCATTGAGGGCATTGAGGACAATCATCGCGACAATCACCAGAATGTCCTGAACGATTAAAAAACCCACGGCTATTCGGCCGTGTAAGGAGTCGACTTCTCGCTTATCAGTGAGTAATTTCACAATGATGATGGTGCTTGAAAAGGTCAGCGCGACAGCGATATAAACAGACTCTATTTGGCTAAAGCCTAACATCAGGGCGATGATATAGCCGAATAAAGAGGTAAAAAGAACCTGACCCACTCCCGTTGCTAGAGCGACGGGCCCCATGCTTCTAATAATGAGCAGGTCGAGTTTTAAGCCGACAATAAACAGCAGTAAAGAAATACCTAATTTGGCAAGCAAATCAATCTGATCATTTGCTGTCACTAGGCTTAATACAGATGGGCCTAGAATAATGCCCACCGCAATAAAACCCACAATAAGCGGCTGCTTTAGTCTAATTGCAAGCAAGCCGATAAAGGCAGAAAAAAAGAGCAATATAGCGAATTCAGTGAATACGTCTTGCATGCTTGCTCCTTATTAAACGTTAGGGCCTTTAATTCTTAGAAACCAAACCTGATTCACATGTAATTATTTCTGAACTAGTCCACTGACAAGCCGGATATAATTTTCAGAAGCTGCGCTGTTGTGTTGCCAACATCAAGGTCTTTAATACTTATTTATCCAACTCGACATTAAATAAAACAGGTCGTGCACATGCACTTAAAATCTTCCCGTCGAACTGACTAATGACTTCATTGCCTGGGATAGTAGTGCACCTTCTATATAGGTCATGTTTATTCTATCAGCGAAGGAGCTTGAGGTCTCGAGTGTGTCGCTGAGTAGCTATCGCTAACCACCGAAAGCAGTAAAACTTAGGCCGACATAGACTCCGTAGGTAGCCAAGAGTATTCCACCTTCTAATCGACTCAGACGTCGCCCTGTATACAAAAACAAAAACACTAATAACGAGGATGCAAGCATGACCCATTGGTCGAATTGCAGAATCCTTAGGTGAACTGGAAGCGGCTGAAGTAAAGCGGATATTCCTAAAATGCCAAACAGGTTAAATATATTGCTACCAAGGATGTTTCCAACCGCCACATCTGCGTGCCGACGCAGTGCCGCAATCACAGAAATTGAAAGTTCTGGCAGAGAGGTACCCACAGCGACCAATGTCAAACCAATGACAGCCTCAGAAACCCCCAAGCTTTCGGCGATCCCAACAGCTCCAACTAGCAGTACCTGTGACCCGGTAATTAATAAAAGCAGCCCAGTTAGCACTGCAGATACAGTCCAGGCTGCCGACTTTGGTAAGGTGTTAATTTCTTCCGCTTCGGCCTTATTCAGTTCCGCAGCGGGTGTGTGGCGGCGCTCACTCCAATAAGCCCATAGCAAGTAAGCAACCAAGGCCAGCAATAAGATCACACCATCCGTACGCCCGAGCGCGCTGCCGCCGACTAAAACCAAAAATAATATACTAGCGGCTACAACAGTCACAGCATCCCGGCGCAAGGCCAAAGGCTTGATGGTCATCGGCGTGATCAGGACACAGATCCCCAGGATTAACAAAACATTACCGATATTGCTACCCACGACATTCCCTATCGCAATATCCGCTTGTTGATTTAACGCAGCATTGACAGAAACCACTAATTCCGGTGCTGAGGTACCGAAACCTACGATAACCAGACCACTGAGTAATGGCGAGACACCAAGACGCTGGGAAGCAGCTAAGGAACCACGAATTAAGGCTTCACCACCCATGGTAAGTAAGCCCACGCCAAGTAATAAAAACAAAAGATTCATCATGCTACATCGTTTCCTAGTTTAGAGTTTAACACGCTTATAGAGAACACACCTGCGACATACTTGAACCTAAGGCCTAGAAGCTATATTTGTTCACCCCCAGTAGGGATTTGAACGAGGTAAAAGTCTTCTGCCGGACGGCCACGTCTATAGCGATTATGCTAGTAATTTAATGTTACCTAGAAGCGAATGGCAAGGGCTGGTCCACGAAACCGCTCTGATCGTCGTCGGATGCAAAACAGCGTGTGGATGAATAAGAACATCATATGAGGCTTAGGCTGTGGGATTTGGCACGCTAATGGTCACCGTAAATGATTCAGCAGTGCAGAGAAAGTTCATGCCCGCCCTTTCTATATAATAAAGAGATGGGAAATTTGCTTCACATGCAATCGATCAATAACCAGTAAAGTTCTGGTATAGAAATTTACTGGCCCTTTCGATTCTTCAACCAAAGAAGGCGAACTCAATGAAACCTAGGTGCACTGGAGACACATCGATGCACTTACCCCATTATGTAATTTAGTGAGTAGTTACACCATTACTTAGAAACATTTTTATTACTTACATTCATGAGATACAAGGATGCTGCAAGCGCAAAAACCGATAATGCCAAGTAAATTGCATCTAAAGGCGTTGAAAATTTAATGTCCACAACCGCTCTGAAAAACTCAATTATTACCGGAAGAATTACTACCCGGACAATTTTATCTTTAAGCTCATCAAAAGACTGTATGTTAAAGGGATGTTGAATATCATTCTCTTCAGATTCATCAATCGGAGAGATAAATAGCCTATATATTCCTGTACCGAAGATAAGTAAAACAACGGCAACGAGATAAATATCTATAGCCAGGATAATGTCAGTGACAATAAAATCATGGATATCTTGAGTTTCGCGACCAAGGTAGTAATTAATGCTGGTTAACGTTACCTTTATAATATCCATAGTTCCGACTATAAATAGTATTAAAGAGCCCAGCAGGCTTGAAATAACGGGGATAAGAACTAAGAATCGAGAGCGCCATAAAAACTGTTCGAAAGCCGATTCTATTTTTTTCATTACGTCACACTCTAATTGAAAATATAAATTCCTAAACTGCAGTTCTTCACTGCATTAAAAAGAGTCTTTATCTTAACTAATAAAAAACTCAATTCAAGATACATTGGTTTTACTCCTTCTAATAGTTGTTGATGCCAAAAACACCAGAACAAAAAAAGGCGCTGATAATTAATTAGCGCCCTTTCTATCAATGACCGAACAACCATCTATTCAAATATTTCTGAAGCCAATAACTTAAGCTAGAGCAGCAAGCGCTGCGTCGTAGTTTGGTTCTTCAGTTGTTTCTTGCACTTGCTCTGTGTAAGCCACTTTACCCGAAGCATCAATTACCACCACACTACGTGACAGAAGACCAGAAAGCGGCCCGGTGGTCACAGTGACCCCATAATCAACACCAAAAGCCGGCTGGCGAAAGACCGAACCGGTTTTAACGTTTTCTATGCCTTCTGCCCCGCAAAAACGCGCCGCTGCAAAAGGTAAGTCTGCGGACACACAGATCACCACGGTATTTTCAAGTTTGCTTGCCGCTTCATTAAACTTGCGAACTGACATCGCACAGGTTCCGGTATCCACACTTGGAAAAATATTTAACACCACTTGTTTACCTGCCAAGCTTTCTAGGGATATTTCACTTAAGTCATGGGCGACCAAGTTGAATGACGGTGCTTTGCTACCGACTTCAGGTAATTCACCAACGGTTTCTATTGGGTTACCTTTTAAAGTAATTTTAGCCATTATTTCGTTCCTTCTTTTTTATTGGTTGGGGGTGGTAATCGTTATCAAACGATTAGTTCTTGTAAATGATTATAAAAGTGCATGACATGCGCACGTTCGTAATCTTGCTTTGATAATTCTCCATAGGCAAAGTGAGGTTCAAGCTTGTCCTCAAACTGCTGAAAATCTATTAAGGATTTTTTAAACCGCTTCAATGCCGTTTGAATATTCTCTTGTGAATCTATACGCGGTGCACCCGGAATCGGTTCACTTAAGCCATGTGTCATTTGGCCTTTCGAGGAAAAAGCAGAAAAAGCTAATTGCCCTGCGGTATGTTTAAAAAAGTCTGATTTATGCTCTGGAAAACCCGATAAGGAAAATTCTATACTCTGGGCGCAGTGGATAAAAATTTGAGAAGGGTTCCACTGACCGGCGCTTGTAATAGTCTGCTTGCTTAAGTCATTCAGTAGCATTAAAGCAGCATCTATTGTTAAGGGTGCTTTATTAGAAGGGGTCGTTAACCAAAGCACCCCGGCTCCTGCCAGGCCGATTGAGAGTCCACTAAAAATGCCCGTTTTTAATAACTGTCTGCGCTTCATATTCCCCTCTATAGACTGGAGAGTTTAGAGTTTAGAGTTTAAATTTCCATTCTTCAAAACCACCGTCCACACTGTAACACTCTTTAAAGCCTAAATTCGAAAAATAATCTGCTGCACCTTGGCTACTGTTACCGTGATAACAGTAAATAATTAAAGGCTTTTCTTTGTCGGCTGAGTCAGCCACTTCCTGGACATTGTCATTTGTGACATGAATAGAATTTTCTACATTCCCCGCGGAAAACGAACCCGGGTCTCTTATATCTAATAAGGTCACGTCTTGGGTTTTAATCAGTTCTTGAGCTTGTTCAATTGATATACGGTTAAAAGGCATGTTTATCTCTAATTACGTAGGATTAAGATTTTCTTGTTAATAGTTTAGCGTAGAAGAATACACTGTTCACACTTTGAAGAAATACATTTCTTCATGAGCCAAGTGCCACAAGTATTCACGAATCGTGCGCTTTCCTTAATCATTTGGCGTTTTAGTGTTTCTTGATCAACCCGTAAATCAATTGGACGACATACCAGACCTTAAAAAACCATTTAGCCTTTACTCGATGGCAATACCCAATTAGGCCTTGGGAAGTGGCAAGTATAGCCATTTGGTATACGTTCCAAGTAATCCTGATGCTCTGGCTCTGCTTCCCAAAAATCACTCACCGATTCAACCTCTGTTACCACCGGCCCAGGCCACAAGCCTGAAGCATTCACATCATCAATGGTTTCTAATGCCACTTTCTTTTGTTCTTCCGACACATAATAAATAGCAGACCGGTAAGAAGGCCCTCTGTCATTGCCCTGTCGGTTAGGGGTTGTTGGGTCGTGTATTTGGAAAAACACTTCCAGTATTTTTCGAAAGCTAATGACTCCATTATCGAACTCTATCTCGATACCTTCAGCATGGTTACCGTGATTACGATAGGTCGCATTCGGCACTTCCCCACCGGTATATCCCACTCTGGTTGAGGTCACACCTGGAAGCCTTCGAATTAAATCCTGCATCCCCCAAAAACAACCACCGGCTAACACTGCGCGTTCATTTGCCATTGCCTAATCCTCCAATAATTACTTAACCTGATTTACATCACTTGCTTAAGATAAGCGCCGTAACCCTGTGCTTCCATATCATCTTTATGGACAAATCTAAGTGATGCGGAATTAATACAGTAACGTAATCCACCTCGGTCTTGCGGGCCGTCCGTAAACACGTGCCCTAAGTGACTATCACCATACTTTGAACGAACTTCAGTTCGAATCATACCGTGCGATGAATCTTTAATTTCATGGATATGGATCGCTTCGATCGGCTTAGTAAAACTTGGCCAACCGCAGCCTGACTCGTATTTGTCTGATGAAGCAAACAAAGGCTCACCTGAGACAATATCCACATAAATACCCGGTTCTTTATTACTAAGCAATTTGCCGGTTCCCGGGTACTCTGTGCCATTTTCTTGCGTTACTCGATATTCTTCTTCACTGAGCGCGGCAATGGCTTCTGCAGTTTTTTGATAGGACATCACGACTTCCTTTTAATTGGCCGAATTAATTAGTGTATGTATAGCCCTATAGTAGTGACAAGAAGATGCTTTATACAACACTAAACCATGGTTATATCCAGTAGTCGTATAAAGCATGATATTTCTTACAGAAGAGTCTGCATGTAGTCAGTTAAGGCAAAAAACTGAATACATGCTTTAATGCTGGGATGTTGATGAAAAAGCGAACTTAAGAGGCGGTCAACGCCTTCAGTTTCTTCCTTTGCATCAGCGCATAAATACTCGGGGTAAACCAAAGCGAGAGGATGATCGAGAAGCCGACACCACCGGCAATAACAACCGCTAAGGGCGGCCAGAATTGCCCACCAACAAATAAGATAAGCGGAATAAACCCAGCAATCGTCGTTAAGGTGGTACTCATAATATGGCGAGTACTGGATAAGGTCACATCTACTATCGCCTGGTGATCGCCGGCCTTGGCTTTTTCATCGGCTTGAATACCTGCCAAGACCACAATCGACCCATTAATGGCAACCCCGATTAAACCGGTCACCCCCAATAAAGGATTGAAGCCCAAGGCATAACCACTGATCCATAGCGATAGCAAACCAAAGCCTGCTGATAACACCGCTACCATACCAATGATGCCTGCAAGTTTACCGCTCTTAAACGCCAAGACTAAGGAGGTGACCATCAACAAAATTAATACCGGTAGATGCGCAGCGAGGTTGGCATTGGCATTACCACTTTCTTCGGCATCGCCACCCACTTCCCAACGATAACCTTCCGGCAGTTGCCAGTTTTCAGATTCAATGGCCTTGATGACTTTATTGGTTAAATCCAGGGGGGTGATATCCGAGGCGATATACGCCTGCACAATATTCACGCGCTCGCCATTATGACGGGTGATGGAGGTGCTATCAGGCTCGATGACAAAATCACCAAAGGCACTCGCAGGCGCCCATTCGCCATTGGGTAAAATAATGGGAAAGGTGCGTAAATCTTCTAGCTCATCTCGTTCCGAATTGGCGTATTTTATTCTAACAGGAAGCTCAACAATGTCTTCTAAGATACTCCCCGCTTCTAAACCTTCATAAGCGTTACTGAATTGACCGGCCACATCACTCAAACGTAAACCGACCTGATTCAAGGCACTTTCATCGGCATCAAACCATACTTTCGCTAAACCCGGGGACACACTGGCCCTGATATGCAAGGTGCCGGTCTGCTTAGTAATAATGGCACGTAACTCTTCGCCTAAACGACGAAGCGTATTGGTCTCGGGGCCAAACAAGCGGAATTCGATAGGCGATTCAACCGGCGGTCCTTGAGCAAAGGCCTTGGCAACAATTTGCAAGTTCGGAAAGGTTTTATCCAACTCAGCCTGCAGCTGATCAATCATTTTCCCCGAGTCATCGGCATCTTTCACAGACACCACCACTTCTGAATAGAATGGCGAATTGCTGTTATTCATGATTTGATTGTAATAAAACGAGGGGATGCTATCGCCTATCGACCAAACTGTTTGGGTGACTTCTTCTTTTTCTAAGATAATCTTATCAATTTTCTTGACCCATTCCGATGCGACAGGCACGGTCACGTTATTCGGAAACCAAACGCGAATTTCAAACATATCTCGATCGGCAGCGGGGAAAAAGACTTTCGGTAGGGAACCTACG
>JBFJZQ010000132.1:0-8394 GCA_041622015.1 Oleiphilaceae bacterium | reverse complement strand
TCGTCCAGATCGACGTGCTTGATTTCAACATTGGAGACTTTAATGCCCCAGCGGTCTGTCTGTAGGTCTAAAATCTGCTGAATATCGGCATTAAGTTTATCCCGCTCCGACAACATATCATCCAGTTCATGCTGTCCCAACACCGACCTAAGTGTGGTTTGGGCAAGCTGGCTGGTGGCAAGTTGAAAATCCTCAATATTGATGATGGCTCGCTCTGAATCGACCACACGAAAATACAAGACGGCGTTCACCTTCACCGAGACATTATCACGCGAGATAACATCTTGAGTGGGTATATCCATGACTACGGTTCTTAAGTCGACCCGAACCATTTGCTGTACCAGCGGCACGACAATAATTAAGCCTGGCCCCTTTACTTTATAAAAGCGCCCGAGCATAAATATGACGCCTCGCTGGTATTCACGCAAGACCCGGAAAAATGAGACCAATAGCGCAAGTGCAGCGCTTATAAATACGCTCCAGAATATCACCATTTGACAGCCTCCTCGTTGACTACAATTAATTTTAAGCCTTGTACTGCGGATATCTTAAGTTTTTGCCCGCGTGTAACTGGGTTTTCGCTCAGTGCAGCCCAGATCTCTCCATCCATCAGCACCTTACCTTGATGTTCAAACGATTCCAGTGCTTCAACGGTCTCACCAATCATGGCATTAATACCCGATGTTACCTTCAAATTTCTGATTTTCAGCATCAGACTAAGCACCAAGAGGAAATATAGTACTGTCAGCAGGCTCACCGCGGCGATCACCGGTAAGGCGATCTGGAAAGCGGGTATAGTTGTATCCATTAAAATGATGGAGCCGATCACAAATGCGATCGAACCGCCCAAACCGAAGACGCCAAAGCTGGGAACAAGTGATTCGACGACGATCAAACCAATGCCCAGGAGCATAAGACCTAGACCGACATATGAGATGGGCAATAACTGAAAAGCGTATAAGGCGAGTAGCAAGCTGATTGCGCCGACCACACCCGGCAGCCCTATTCCGGGGTTATAGACCTCGAAAAAAAGCCCATAAATACCTAACAAGAGTAAAATATAGGCTATGTTAGGGTTGGTAATGGTCGCTAGAAATTGATTACGCCAATCCGGATGGATGGTTTCAATCTCAATCGCCGCACTATTGATCATATAATCTCGACCTTTAACTTGAACGGTATGGCCATCAATTTGCGCAAGAAGTTCGTCCATATCCTGTGCAATATATTCAATTACGCCTGCTTCAAGTGCTTGCTGGGCAGATAGCGTCAGTGCCTGAGTTACCGCTTTTTCGGCCCACTCGATATTTCTACCGCGTCGCTCAGCCAGGCTTCGAATATACGCGAGCGCATCATTTATTTGCTTACGCGCCATAGCATTTGGATGAGGGGCTTGGCTCGATTCTGGTAAACTGCCGTTTGCACTTTGTTTGTCGTCCGTCTCTGAAATAATGCCGGACTTTTTTTGGCTTTGCTGCTGATCCTCTTGAGCTTTTGACGGATTTTCATACTCTGACCAGGGCATTTCCAAGGCGACGGGTGTTGCTGCCCCCAAATGAGTAGTGGGTGCCATCACCGCGATATGGCTGGCGTAAAGTATATAGGTTCCGGCACTATCTGCCCGGGCGCCATCAGGTGCGACATACACAATGACTGGCACTGACAGCTCCAGGATGGTTTGAATAATGTCCCGAGTGGCTTCATACAACCCACCCGGCGTATCCAGCTTAATAATAACCATATGTCCACCTTCAGCTTCAGCTCGCGTCATGCCCTGGATTAAATAATCTGCTGTGGCGGGTCCAATCGCATCTTTTAATTCCAGTATGTAAGCTTTGTGCACACCAGCGTTAGCTAGTTCGGTGCTCACCAATACGAACCAATAAAAAAGCAACCCTAAGTATTTAATCATCTGCAGTTCACTCTCTAATCTCACTCGTAATGAATCATTTGGAGATTATTTTGGCTATGATAAAAAACTCTGGACAGTCGGCCCGACCAGGCAAAGAATTGGTGACTTGGTCTTGGGCTTTAATTTTATAATCGCCAAATGCTCAATAATGCGCTGTTTAATATCTTTTAAATCAATATGTTCCGCGTCTTAAAACTGCTGAGTCGAACCTAAATCTAGTGTATCTTTGGTCTCTGTTATCCACGGTAAATCCATCGAAAAATCAACAGCGATGTGCGCTAGCTGATGCGCTGGAGACAGTCCCCCTAGGATCTCCAGTATGTCCTTCCATAATTTGATCGAAGCCAAATGTCTAAGTTATTCTCCCGTACTTAAGCGCTTAGTTCTACGTGAGCATAACGGTGCGAGCAAGATCACGAGCTCGCACAAGGGAGAATACCTCGAGGCCAACGGCCACCACGGCATTGTGATTTAACTGTGTAGCTAGCGCTTAAAAGACACGGTACTTCAAGGTAAGCGCAGTCCCTAGCTCGACATCGCCATTATTGTTACCGCTGATGCCATCATCAAGGTGAGTTAAAGTAATTTGAATACCGGCAGTGATAACGTTGGTAATGTAGTAATCGAAGCCTGACACAAGGGTGTTGGTTAAGGTTTCTTTGAGAGCGCTATCGCCCGGAACCGAATAGGTTAAATACCAATTGTTTACCCAATCCACCTTGTCAGAAATTTCATAAGTATAGCCCATGCTGTTGCGTAGGGTTTGGTCAGTGTCTGAGCCGAAAATTGTTGAATAGCTCAAGATATTGTCAAACTGTGCTTTGTGGCCAAAAGGCATCGCATATTCAAACAAGACATCCAAAGAGGGATCGTTATCGCTATTACCGGAGAAATCCTGAATGATTAGTCCTGCGCCCGCGCTAACGAGCCAACCGTGCTTGCGCGCACTATGTTTTTCGGTCACCAGTACGCGATCAATAATCAAGGTGCTTTTTGCATCGAGTTTACCGTTACTGATTACACCGTCTCTTACAAGTATTCTTTCAATCTCGGCAAACCAGTATGGTTTATATTCTTCCTCACCATAGGTACTGCGGAATTCATCTTCTTTATCTATTACTTGTGCGATATCGATATAGGTCTTGTCAGCAATTGTTGAAGAGGGAATTAAATTACTGTCACCGAGTTCTTCGATCATACGTAATGATTTGGCAAGAGGGGTCGCATTGTATACACGTCCGTATCCCATCCCGGCACCAACCTTATAAAACCTATCTTCAGCCTCAGACTGGTAACCTGCTTCGCCAGACCCATACCAAAACCATTTGTCTTCGTCCTCAATGTAATTATTGACGATGCCTCTCAAAGAGGCTGAGCCCGAATCGTCTAAACTATCACCAGTATTTGGGCCTCGTTGGCCATTTGCATTACCGTTTAAGTTAACCTGCCAGGTTCTCGGTAAGGTGCTGTAAAAGCTCTCATAGTCGCCATTAATATCGTAGCTGTAACTGGTTTGATCCTGGTTACCGGTTTTTGAATCTAGGCTACCTCTAAGGTATGCTTCCTGAAATTGACTGTCGGGATACTTATAATCCGTCATTTCAACTGCCATAGCGAGAGTAGGGAGACTAAGCATTGCTGCTGTTGCGTATTTCAGCGCTGATCCATTCATATCCAATTACCTCATTTTGTTTTTCCATTTATACAAAATAGACCTTCGGTCTTGCATCGATGATGCAATATGATCAAACCCTTATTAGGCTAGATAAAATCTTTCCACCTACAACGATTGAGGTCAGCTTAGGCTATTTGTATTGAGAGTGTTATAGGGAAAAGTCGGGTTTTGTGCTAGGCAATTAACCTATAAGAAAACGAAAAAGCGGAAAGAGTGGCGGGCCTGCATGGCACTTACCCTAAGTACTTAAGTATCTAAGTGTGATCAAGTTCAATCTCCTTATTTGCGCCAAGTCCCGATGCTAGTTAAGCAATGGGTAGCGATGTTTCAACGCTCTTGGTTTATTCTTATAGGTTTATGGGCGTTTGTTGGAAATCGCGCAAGCCAGAAGAAAAACCCACAAAGATACCAGCGGTTTGCCAATGAAATTAAAAGACGTGTGGGGCGAGTTTTGAAAATAACAGGCCGGTCAGGCTGAGAAAATAAGCTGAAGGATGAAGCAGAAAGCTGACGCCATTTGCAAAAGTGCAAAAGTGCAAAAGTGCAAAAGAAGCAGAAAGCATTTAAGGGTAATCAAAAAGAGCCAACTATAGGCCAGATTAGAATGGGCTAAAGTGAAGCTGGCTCTGTGTATTACCTCGCTTATAAGCTCTGATAAGCTTTATCGAGAGTCTAGCAACGTTAATAATCAACTCGGGTAATTTTCACTTAGCTTGCTACGTTTCTTAGTGACGGCATCATATTTTACAGGCAGGCGAAGAGTGCGTTTCATATTCTCTGTTTTCTTATCTTTCAGATTAAACGGTAAGGCTTCACTTAGCTTGGTGCGTTTATTTATGTACCCTTTAAATGTATTTGTTTTTGTATAGTGTATTGTTTTCGAGGCAAGCCTCTGTTGTATCTGGGCTTCAGCTACAACGCCTAGAGCCAATGTATTTGAAGTGATTAAAGATAGGATTAAAGCATTAATGATAGTAATTTTTTTCATGATAGCCTCACACATTTTTTTTAATTTGTTTTTAAACGCAGAAAATGTTTATTGATGAATTACTAAATCAAACAAGGAGGCATTTTGGAACTTCAAGTAAAATAGAAGCAAAATTAACAGAGAAATTTTCTTTTTGGTTTTATCAATCCACACTGTTTAGAAGCTAGGCTTCCTGAAATTAACTATCTGGGAAGCGATCATTCGATCTATCAACTGTGCTTGCGAGCAGAAAAAAATATTCATCTTCGCTAATTCATATCTAAGTGCCCCAATTGTATTTTCGTTAGTTCTTACGTTAGTACTTACATAGTCGACTGCTGTGCATAAATGATGCAATCCCTAACCCGCTCTGTGGCGAACCAAGACTAGCCACAGATAATCTTGATCCAGCTTAGACTATGCATCTTGTTAGTGTTATAGGGAAAAGACGGGTTTTGTGCTAAGAAATTAACGTATTTAGAGGGGGGAGGGTATGCTTGTCTAGGTTCTTACGGCTCAAATAGCAGAACTTATGCCGGAAGTAATAAAAATTCTAAAATTTTCTCTATTTGGATGCCAACAGTTTTAGAACTGAACTTTACAATTATTCTTTAGGTCACCAATTTGGCGAGGAAAAAATACGCGGAAGTTATCGGATGTACGAAAACCAAAATGGGTAGCGAAACGGTAAAGGTCGATTATTTAATTGGGTGGGCAGCTTATGTGGTTTGTAGATAGAGAATCTTGTGAGGGGAATCGGGGAAGGGTAAGCAAAAAACTGTTATTAAATCTGTTAAGTATCATGAATCGTGCTTAAACAGTAGGCATAAAAAAAGCCGATTATTTTTCAATAATCGGCTTTTTCGTATTAGTGGTGCCCGGTCCCGGAATCGAACCAGGGACACGAGGATTTTCAATCCTCTGCTCTACCGACTGAGCTAACCGGGCACTGCATGTTGCATATCGGTGTTTTTGCAACGGGGCGTATTAAACCCGTTTCGTATCTTTGAGTCAAGCCTACAGATTAAAAAAAATATTTTATTTGATCGAGTCTACTTTGACTCTGGGGGGGAAGGTGGCACATACCCTTCGGCTTGTTCGAAATCTTCGTTATTGAAGAACTTTTCCATTTGGCTTTTCAGGAACTTCCGGTCTTCTGCATTCATCATGTTTAGCTGTTTTTCGTTAATCAGCATGGTTTGGTGTTTTTGCCATTCTTTCCAGGCTTGTTCTGAAATATTGTTGTAGATGTCTTGGCCCGCTTCGCCAGGCATCATCGGTCTATCTAAGCCTTTTAATTCTTTTTGATATTTTCGGCAGAATACAGTTCGGCTCATGGAATTCTCTCTATACAGGATTAAGTGAGTGATTTTAAGTATTTAGCAATAGGTGCTGGAAGGCCTATGGTATGCAATTGTGATTTCGCATACCAGTGAAACTGTGATGCTTCGTGAATTTGGACGACTTTATCATTTTCTTGATGCAGAGTACTTAACTTCAAGGGCTTCATTTCAAGTTTGAAGTGGCTAAAGGTATGGTGAATGGCATCGTGCATTTCATCGAGGTTAAGTTTTATGTTGAAACGGCTTTCAATGGCTTGGTGAGCTTCCGGGTGGGTTAAGTCTGCATTGAATTCTGGAAGACTATATAAGCTTCCCCAGATACCCGATGGCGGCCGTTTTTCTAATAAGATTTTGCCTTCGTGTTCGATAAGCGCGATCCAGGTTTCTTTGTGTGGGATTATTTTTTTGGGCTTGGATTTGGGTAGTTGTGTTTGCAAGCCTTTTTTAAAGGCAATGCAACTTTGGGTGAAAGGACAAAGCGCGCACTTGGGTTTGCTGCGAGTGCAGCAGGTGGCGCCTAAATCCATAATCGCTTGGGTGTAGTCGTCGGTTCTTTTGTTCGGTGTGTGCTGTTCTGCGAGCGACCATAAGCGGTTTTCAGTTTTTCTTTCGCCAGGCCATGCCTCAATGCCATGAAAACGGCACAGCACGCGTTTAACATTGCCATCTAAAATGCAGGCGTTTTGTTTGAAAGCGATGCTCAAAATTGCACCGGCTGTGGAACGGCCGATGCCGGGTAGTCTGACTATCTCTTCTAAAGTATTAGGAAATATACCTTTTAGCTCATTCATAACCACTTTGGCCGCTTTATGCAGATTACGAGCGCGGGCGTAATAGCCCAGCCCGGCCCAATGCTCCAGCACCATGTCTTCATTAGCTTCTGCAAGGCTTTGTATGCTGGGAAAGCTTTGCATGAAGCGTTGGTAGTATTCAATGACACTGGCTACTTGGGTTTGCTGGAGCATGATTTCTGACACCCAAACCCGATAAGGTGTTTTATCATGCTGCCAGGGAAGGTCCTTACGGCCATGTTGATCAAACCAAGCGAGTAATTGTTCAGAAAACAAACGGTCTTTATTTCTTTTACTCCGGCTCATTTTAGAAACTTATTTAATAGTGATTTTATGGGCTCTTTATTTTCGCCAAGGTGTTTGTCTAAGGCGCGGTCTATTTCTTTATTTGCTTTTCGTTTGCCTTCTTCCACTGCCAAATCTTTTGCCATGTCACCCAGTCTAGAAGAGTCTAGCTTGCATAGTTCAGCGGGGGGGGTATCAAATGCACCTTGGCATTTGACGGGGATGCCGAGTTTCTTCACTTTTTCATTTACCCGGCAAGCATTATCGCCAAGCTCCCCGATCACTTTTAAGGTGGCTAGAATATTGATGGTGTTTTTGGAGATGTCCACAGTACCTTCGCTGTCTGCATGTATGCCTGATGTAATCAGGTCAAAGCGGGTAACTAGACGTTCATTCTTGAGCGATGCGCTCCCTTTTAGTGTGTTGAAAGGCGTAGCTTGTGCCCAGCTTGAGGTGTCCACTGTTTCTTTGTTGATCAGAGCAAAGCCTTTACAGCTTAATGCATTGAGGCTAAGCCCTTCGAAGGCGCCTTTCTCAATATGGAATTCAATATTGCTGGTGGCGCTGGTTTTTAATTTATTGATGTTGTTTCCGGCCAAGTTGGTTTTTGCGCTAAGGTTCAATAAACCTGCAATATTTCCATATTCTTTTATGGCTTCGATATTTAGTTTTTCGAAAACAGGGGCAAGATTAAGATTCTTGATGCTTTGTTCGCTTACCCATAGTGGTTCTTTATGTTGGACATCAATTGTCGATTTACTTGAATAGCTTCCTTCATATAAATTTCCATTTAAGGTTTGGGTCAGTTTTCCATCTTTGGCTTTCACTGCCACGATGACTTTCTTTGTTTCAATATCTTTGACACGAATACTGTCTTGCTGAAATTCAATATCTAAATTAAGCGTTTTTAAAGTCTCGATAGGAAGTAAGGGGGCATTTGTTTGTGCTGTTTGTGAGTTTTGTTCTTGGTTTTTTTCTGTGGGGGCAGAGGCAGAATCCCCAGTTACGGGTGGAAGGTAATCATCAAGATTAATCTTGTCACCCTTTATTCTTACTTTAGACGCAGTTGTTTCCATTGAATGGCTGACTTCGCCTGTCCACTTGCTTTTATCAAGGTTGATGTTGATGTTTTTTAAATCGAGGTGATTATTCTCCAAGCTAAGGGCTGACGATAAACTTACTTTTTCGAGCGCTTCTTTATTTTGCATGCTTGGTAGAGCGATGCTTAAGCTGTTTAAAAGTGTTTTAAGTGAAAACTCGGGAACGTTTATGTCAGAACTTACGCTAAGTTCTTTGCTGTAATTTTTGATCTTGGCTTGGCCTTCGAGTGCTAAATTATTAAGTGAAATGATTAGAGACGAAATATCGACGGATTCTTCTTTTGTATCAATGTCCACGTTAGACGCCACATTTATATTGAT
>JBFJZQ010000131.1:0-8429 GCA_041622015.1 Oleiphilaceae bacterium | reverse complement strand
ATTGAACGAAGACTGAAGCGCTTTGAAAAGACACAAGTAAAAGGCTTAGCGTATTTGTGGGTGATTCTGGGCTTTATTGGGTTTGTTATTTTTAGCTATTTTGGATTCCGTTATGCCAAGGTAAAACGAATGATCGAAAACGTCCCGACATCCGCAACGCTTGGGGTGAGCTTTGGCTTAGCGGAAGTTAAAGGCAAGGTGCGTTTGATTGACGAAGATAGCCTCAAAGGGCCGCTGAGCTATCATGCCTGTGTTTGGTATCGCTATCTGGTTGAAGAGCACCGAGGCAGTGGCAAAAATGCCCGCTGGGTGACCATTTCCGATGATAAGAAATTTCAGCGTTTTCATTGTCAGGATGAAGAAGGAGAACTTGCCATTAACCCGGATGGTGCAGAAATAATTACCCGTCATCATAAAGTCGAAAAGAATGGCGACATGCGCTACACAGAATGGCTACTTAAACCGGGTGATAAGCTGTATGCGCTCGGCATGGCCAAAGTAGATCGTAGCAATAAAGATCAGCTAGTATTAGGAATGCCCGAGCACAGCACCGATAACGAAGATTTGTTTATTCTGACCAACTATCCCGAAAAAGACATTATGATCAAGAAAGCGACTTCGGCAATTATGGCGTTGGCGCTGGCATTTTCAGGTATGTTTTGTTCAGCGGTATTTTATTTTGGTATGAATGGCCAGTTTGCCGCCACGGATTACCTGTTATCTGCTGCATTAGCGCCACTATTTCTAATCTTCTTTATGCTGGTTTTACACTACAACGACATCATATTTTTGCAGAGGCGTGCATTACGGAATTGGGCCAATATTCAAGTGTCATTAAAAAAACGGGCAGACCTACTTCCGCGCTTACAAAAGATCGTGACGGAATATCAGCGTTATGAAAAAAATGTATTGCAAACGCTTACTCAGCAACGTCAGCAACTGGATCAAAGCCTGCACTCGCCAGAGCAAGCGCAACATTATATCTCTACGGAACATCATTTAATGAGCGAATTAAAATTACTGGTGGAAGCCAATCCAGAGCTTAAAGCCAGTGCGCTTTTTACTAAGTTAATGGCAAGCTTAACGGGTTTAGAAAATGAAATAGCCTTGATGCGAATAGGTTTTAATGATGCAGTGAATGAATATAACACTCGTATTGAAAGTTTTCCTGATGTGCTGCTAGCCAAAGCATTCAACTTTAAGAAAATGCAATGGCTTAGCTAGTTGTGCATGCCAACTGATTAATTTCTCCTGCATTCATGTTTTTATTCTCGTATTAGAGGCAATCATAGTTCTCCAATGCCAGATAATGATTGTCTGGAATATTATGAATTAATTCATGCAGTTCTTTGCAGCGTGTTAGCCACTGCTGATCTATTTTTTTAGACGCATCGAACAGCGACCATAATAAACGTTTAAGTTTTTCGAGTACTAAGTCGAACATGATTGCGACAATTTCAACTTCTCTATAATCGGCTGTATTTTCAGCGTTTTCTACTTCATTTAACCACGCTATAAGTTCTGGCTCCCATAGACCCGAGTTACGAAAAGTACTTTCCAAACCCGCTACAATTCTCTCTGAGCGAAGCGCTTCACTGGTCTCTTCAACTAATGCTATCCCTTGCGCACATTGTTTTGCGAGGCCAAGCCAATGTATTAAGGATTTCTGTAGAACGGGGATGTAACGAATTAAAGGGGGGATAAACTCATTCGGTAGAAAACGCCGCGTTGTATGCGGGTTCAA
Source organism: Oleiphilaceae bacterium (assembly GCA_041622015.1). Taxonomy (GTDB): domain Bacteria; phylum Pseudomonadota; class Gammaproteobacteria; order Pseudomonadales; family Oleiphilaceae; genus PZPK01. Next base: position 6,685 of record JBFJZQ010000131.1, on the reverse strand, counting down.
CATTAATAGTTGTGCTGCACCATTATAAATATTTAAATCAACGCCCGCGCCCTCCATCTGAAGAACATTATAAAGCAATTGAGGCCCATAGCCCTTGGGGAGTAAATGATGAATGTAAGCTTCATTCAACATAGCGGCTACTCCCACTATTTGACTTTCAATGCTCTGAGAAGCTTTCACTATACCATCAGGCCAACCTGAGCCATCGCGACGTTCTTTATGATCTAGAATCGCCCGGTTGACCCGGGCAGACAGGTTAGGCACGCTGTTAAGAAATTGAGTGCCTAATTCAAGCTGTTGCCGGAAAAGTTTATTTTTAGCATGGTCATTCATGGTATGTATTTGATTAAGGCTTTCTGGTGGAATATTTAGAAGTCCTGAATCGTGCATCTGTGCAGCAATAAAAATAACTTCCATAGTTTCATCATCTAGCCCCATATTCATCGCGATTGACATCGCTATGCCTGTAATCGTCTGAGTGTAGTGGTAAACCTGTGGAAGACGATCGCGTAATACGGTTAGCTTTTGAGACAATAGTGGAAACAACGCATAATTTCCGCACTGACGTATCAGCTCTTTTCTGTAGTCCTCATATAAATCATCTAGCTCGTCAAGTAAGGTAATCGGCGCTTTTTGAATATCTGAGTAAAACTGTTTTGGGGGAATAAGGTATTGTAAGTTTACTGATAACTCTAGGGGCGTTCGCAGAGAAAAGCGCGCGATTTTATTGGAAACGTTTTCGTCAATTTGTGTGCCTTTCGACACAATAATGGCACCCAGTTCATTACAAATGTCTTCAGCTGCCAAAACAGGATTGGTTTTATTTAATTCTGCGAGATGATCTGCGTAGGGGTTACGTTGTAATTCTGGCTGCATAATGGTCTCTACTTTAAATTGCTATTTACTTTAATATATTGCCAATAGGCTGAGCGTAAAGTAAGCAAGATAGTCCTTGTTGAATAACATTTCAGATACTAATTAGTGTAGTAGATGATTTAATTTTTATATGCTTCTTTTTATAAAAAGTTGCGCGCAATTAAATATCGTCAATATATAGGGGGGGAATTGATAAATCGGTAGCGCAATAGATTGATAATGTAAGGCGGGGATATCTCAGACAATGGTAATTATATCGTGGGTCATGGAACCAACCCTGAAGGCCTAGTACGCGGTTTCATGATTTCAATCATACCTCAGTGCACTTCTGCTGGGTTATAAATAAATCCCCGCTGTGTATTTCGTTCAGTAAATACACAGCTTTGATGCGTATAGTCAAAAATACCCAAGCCGCTTAGCTTTAAGTAGAGCTTGGGTCCTATTCTTAACCTGCAACTTGCTATATATATTGTGCAAGTGCCATTTCAAGGTACCGACTGACACGAGTAGCGTTTCGGCAATCACTTTATTTGGTAAGCCTTCAGCGAGATGTTGAATGATCTCAATTTCTTTGGCGGTTAAGGCTTCGATAAACACAGCCTTGTTAGTGGTTTTTTTGGGCTGGATTTTTTGAAGTAGCTTGTGGAAAAAATGCAGGGTATCACTGCTTAAGTCGTTTTTTTCAGATGCTGTGTGATTCAGCTTCAATAAAAGAGGGTGGAGTTCAGGTTCGTCCAACAAAAGTCTTTGGTATTTTTGTGGTTGCGCCAGCGTGAGTAATTCCAATAAGCCTGTTTCGGCTTCATCGTGCTGTTTTCTGAAAGCGTAATTAATAACCAGAAGCTTCAGCCATTCTGCTTGTCGGCGCAGCTGGGCTTTATCTTTACTTCTTTCTAGCAAGCGAAGCAGGATTTTATGCGCTTCGGTATAGGCTTTGCGCTGCCATAAGGAGAAGATAATGCTTCTGGCGGCTATATTATGTTTGCTGGTGTTAATGTCGAAGTCATCTGCTGAACGTAGAATAAAGTCGTATTCGCTGGCATAACGCTCGGCTTCTGAACTACGTTTTTGGCGAATCAGATTGACGATCAATTCGTCTAGAAGTTTGAGCTTGAGTCTGGGTAAGTCTTGCGTTTCTGCCCACTTAATTCCGTCTTTCAAAAAACCGAAAGCTTCTTCATAAGCTTTGTCATCGATCAATAAACGCGCCTGTGTTTCGAAGGCGGCGATCAATAAATCACTCGGGCTTTGTTCTTTCAGGTAGGGCAAGATGCCTTTCAAATAGGGACGGGCAGAATCGAGTTCATCGTATTCATAGTGAATGGCCGCCAACAATGCCGCTAGGCCAAAACCGTTATGCGATTTCTCACCCAGCTTTTGTTTGGCAAGTTGAAATCCTTCGTGTGCTTCCCGATGAGCTTCATGATGAAAGCCTTGTTTTGCATAGGTCACGGCTAATAAGGCTTTGGCAATGGTGATGCCATAAAATGAACCAAACACATCTAAATGCTGAATAGCTTGATGCAGGGCTTGCCGCGCCGTTTGATAGTTGGATAAACACTTAGCGCAGTAGCCTTTGATCAACAAAGCCAAGCCGGTTTCATAATGATGATCATCGGAACGGTTAAATAAAGTAGGGTCGCTCCATTGAGTCAGCCAAGCTTCGGCAAGGGGAGCTGCTTTGATCGCATTGTCTTTTAGGCCCTCCATACAGCAATGAACGAGTGCAGCGATACGCATAATTTCTTGCTGAATATTGTCTGGGTAGTCGGTTTTATGTTGAATAAGCCACTGAATTTGTTCCGCGACATTTAAAAAGTGGCGATTCGCCAGCCGGGCCCAAATGGAACCGATACAAAGTCTCGGATGTTTCTGATGAATATTTTCGGGAAGATCATCGTACCAACTATGATAGGTGAGGTGTTTGCCCATTCTAACCACGATGGTGGGAAAGGCATCTTCCATCCACTGCGCGGCGTGCTCGTAATCCTTTGCTTGAATTGCAAGGGGAATGGCTTCTTCAATTGAGCCTTCTTCAAAAAAACATTGCGCCGCATCAGCCTGCCATTGGTTTCGTTGCGTTTCGCTGTGCTCGATCTGGCAGCGATGCTTCAGAAATAAACCGAATAGTTGATGAAAGCGATACCACTTTCCACTGGACTCTATGGGGGTAATAAAAGTGTGTTGTTCTACATAAGGCCAAAACGCTTGATACTGTTCTTGAGAGTGGCTGAGTAATTTACAAATCGCCAAATTGAAGCGGTCTAATAAACTCAACTTTAAGAGCAATTGTTGGATGTCTTCGCTTTGTTGCTCAAATACGCGCTCGATAAAGTAGCGGTCGAAAGCCTGCTGTTTGATGCTAGCGTCTTCAATAAAATCGTTCAGCTCCGCATCCGTTTCAAGTGAACTTGCCATATAAAAGGCCGCGGCTGGCCAGCCGTCTGTGACCTCTGTTAGTTGCTTGGCTAACTCATCGTTAGGGACAGTTTTTTTGTGCTGCTTGAAAATAACTTGAATGTCTTCGTTGGAAAAGCGTAATGATTCTTGGGTGATACTGACGACCTGATTTTCTATCAGTAATTGGCTATAGGAAAAGTGTAAATTGTTGCTGGCGGTCATAAAAATGCGAATGCCTGCATGACTCATTTGAAGCAGTAAATTAATCACATTCAAGGAGTCATCAGACTGTATGAAGTCAGCATCGTTTAAGAATATCGCCAAGCCAGCATGTTTGTTCATGCGATCAATTAACGAGCGTGTCCATAACTCGATAGAGGGTGAAGTGAAGCCACTCGTGTAGGTCAAGCTGGTTGTGGTATTTTCAGAATCATCTAAATGAGATAGAGCAGCATGCCATTTATGTAGAAAGTTGATCGGGTCGTTATCTGTTTGTCTCAGGTTCATCCATACATGCGGTATCGCTAAGTGATCATAAACTTGTTTTAAAAAACTGGTTTTGCCGTAACCGGGGGGCGCTTGTATTAAGCTTAGCTTTCTCGTTTGAGTTTCAATTTTCCGCAGAAGTGTTGCACGAATCAGGTGATTCTTGAAGGAAGGTGGCGAGGTATCTGGATTAAACGAAGCGGCCATAGTCAGGTCAATTTACAGTCTTATTTTAGAATAGGGTGGAAGCATCCTTTAGGTGGTGACGCTTGAAATATAGCTTAGCGGATATAGGCAGATTAGTCAGGAAATTGTGCGCGCAAACAGGGAAACGCACCGAGAAATCCCAGCGCGTGAAAGTATGATTATGCTTCGATAAGATAAAAATCAGATTTAGAGGCAGAGCATTCGGGGCAGGTCCAGTCTTCGGGTACATCCTCCCATAACGTGCCGGCGGGAATACCATCGTCAGGCATACCTAAGGCTTCGTCATAAATGGTGTCACAGGTGATACAGCAATATTTTTTGTGTTGGCTAGTCATAATACAGCTCGACTTTTAAATTTGTTCTAGCTTTGAAAGTGCTATCTGGTTTTATAGGGTGCGCTTGCGCACCAATGTTTCAAGGCAAATTCGTAATGGTGCGCAAGCACACCCTATGTGGTTTTTACGATGATGATACTTCAACAAAATCCGGTTTTTCGCGTACAAAACAATCTGGGCAAGGGAAGTCTTCTGGAATAGCTTCCCACTTGGTGCCCGCCGCATAACCTTCGCGTTCACAGCCCTCGGTTTCATTATAAATGTAGCCACAATCCGGGCATTGATACTGCGCCATTTTCTTGTCCTTTTTTATTGGTATTAAGTAAGGAATATAAACACACCTAAGGGGAAGTGTGTTTGTTTTGGGCTGTTAAGCCGCTTTAGCCTCTTCAGAAATATCTGCTTCTTGATGGAATTTACGGAAAAGCTCCTCACGCTTAGCGGGGTCAATGTTTACCTTGGTCATATCACCTTTAGCCCAATCCACGACTCGTTCATCCATCACATAACGCCATGCGGCCGGGACTAAAGCCAAGCCCATCATGGCGGGGTAGCCTTGGGGCAACTGCGGTGCATCGGCATAGTCACGTAATAGTTGATAAGCGCGCGTAGGGTGAGCGTGATGATCTGAATGGCGCTGGAGGTGAAGCGTTAACAGGTTGGAAGCTTTAAAATTATTATTCCAGCTATGATGAGGCTGACAGCGCTCATATCGGCCATTTTCTAAGGTCTGACGAAGTAAGCCGTAATGTTCGATATAGTTCGCCATGGTCAGTTGAAACCAGCCATAGGCAGCGCATACTAATAGGAAGGGTAAGGCTGCTAAGCCGAAGAAATACGTCATCGCGGTGTAACCGACAACAGTAATCAGTGAGCTTTGAAGCAATTCATTATGTAAGGAAAAGGCAGGTCGGTTTTGGCGCTTTAAGCGTTCGGCTTCAAGTGTCCAACCGCGTTTCGCTGCACCCGGTAACTCCCTTAGCGCGAACTTATAAATGTTTTCACCCATTTTAGAAGAAGCCGGGTCTTCAGGTGTTGCAACGTCTTTATGATGACCTTTATTGTGTTCGATATTAAAGTGCGCATAACCCGAACACGCTGAGCCGATCTGAGCAAACAACACTTGAGTTTTGTCGTTCATTTTATGGCCCAGTTCATGACTCATTGTCAGGCCGATGGCGTGTAAAGCGCCGACACTTAAAAAGGCGCCGACAATATGAAACCAAGACCACGTTCCTGATACCACAACATAGGTCATCGCAACTAAACCGACCCAGTTCATGAGGGTCGCAACATACAGCACTTTCTTGTAGTAAGCCGATTCTTTTTGCAGCTCCATTTCTTGTTCAGCTGTCGGGTTGAAGGAGTCTTCTCTGACGAAAGCATCGACAATCGGAATGACCCCCCAAAATACCGTGGCAAGTAGCCACATCCAAGCACCTTGCCCAGTGACATAGGCGAGGCCTGCAGACATAAGGATAGCGACCGGTACTATCAAGGTAATCAAATACCAATATTTTTTGACTGCTGCCCAGTGTTTATCTTTAGCGTTTAGTGGTTTGTTTTCATCCATCTTATGTCCCGATAGATTAACGGTATGTGATTGACTCATGTGTGACTCCCATTTTTATAATTTGAATTCTGATTTCCCTGCATCCATGCCGAGCGTGTTTTTTCACTGTGATCAGTATTACAAATAAAAAAAGTTGGGGGACCTAACCAAAGTTAGGGCTGGCGCATTAAATTTAGATGACTTGTCCTTTTTAGATATTTCTAAAATCACAATCAAGGTTATGACGTGTCTAGTAAGTAAATTTTTAAAGTGTGTTTCATTATTTCCCCATTTTAGTAGACTGCTAACTATAAATTTACCCCTGATCACTAGAATGAAACCCAGCAAGCCGTTTATAGTGCTGCTCAGATTAAAATAATAAAAAGGTATACCCATGAAAAATCCACGCTTAAAAAGCGGCTATCATATCGTCATTAGTGGCGGCGGCAGTGGCTTAGGTTTTGGCTTGGCTTCGCGTTATTTAAAGCGAGGCATGTTGGTCACGGTATTAGATTTAGCGATCAATGATGAACGCAAAGATATTTTAGACGTTTTAGCGAGTCAGCATTCTGCTAAGTGGCAATTTCTTAAAACCGATGTGACCCAAGCCGAGCGGGTGAAAGCGAATGTTGAACAAGCCATAACAGCATTTGGTTCGATAGCACTCGCGATCAACTCAGCCGGCGTGATCGTGAACAAGTTGCTAGGGGAGACTAGCCCGGAAGATTTTAAGCGTGTCATTGATATCAACCTCAATGGCAGCTTTAACTTTGCGCATGCGGTACTGCCTACTATGGAAAAAGGTGCTCGCTTAGCGCTTATCTCTTCT
>JBFJZQ010000130.1:0-8545 GCA_041622015.1 Oleiphilaceae bacterium | reverse complement strand
GATAAGATACTAATTTATAAGCAATTTCTTTTCTCAAAATCTCCAACTAATCCGTTCGTTTAAGTCCGGTTCCCGTTGAAGAGGTGCGCATTATATAGAGCTCATTAGCCACGTCAACAGTTTTTTAAAAGTTTATTTATATTGTTTTCTTTAGCATTACTTTCTTGATTTTTTTCTTTCCAGATTGCAGCAACACAAAGCGCCCCTGTACCCGCAACCGTATTGTTACATCCTCTACTTTTTGGCCATCCATATACACAACCCCTCGACTCAGTGCATCTTTCGCTTGCGCAGCCTTTTGCACCAAACCTGCCATTCTAAGCACAGTTGCTATCGGTATTTCATCCTGATCACCAACATCCACCTCTACTTCTTCTACATTTTCGGGAATCTCGCCCAACCCAACCCTATTACCAGCAGAAGCGTGCGCATTAGCAGCCGCAGTCTTATCATGGAAACGCTCAATTATCTCTCTAGCAAATATATCTTTTATTTCTTGCGGATTCCTTCCTGACGACACCTCCAGCTTTAAGCCATCTATCTCTTCAATTGACTTGAAGCTTAATAATTCGAAATATCGCCAAATCATGCTATCAGGCAGCGATAATAACTTTGTATACATTTCGCCTGGCGCATCATTTACACCGACATAGTTATTTAGAGATTTGGACATTTTCTGAACACCATCCAAACCTTCTAGCAGAGGCAAAGTAAGAATAGTTTGAGGCTCCATGCCTGCACTTTTTTGCAAGGAACGCCCCATCAGTAAATTGAACTTTTGATCAGTTCCACCTAATTCAACATCTGCCTTCAAAGCTACAGAGTCATAACCTTGCACCAACGGATAAAGAAACTCATGGATTGCAATAGACTGCTCACCCTTGAAGCGCTTACTAAAGTCATCGCGCTCGAGCATGCGCGCTACCGTATACTGACCTGCCAACTGGATCATTTCAGCAGCCGTCATTTTGCCCATCCATTCCGAATTAAATACCACCGTTGTTTTACTCGGATCCAGTATTTTAAACACCTGCTCTTTATAGGTTTCAGCGTTTTGCTGCACTTGCTCTTTAGTTAGAGGCGGCCTTGTAGCACTTTTCCCAGTAGGGTCTCCGATCATCCCGGTAAAATCGCCAATTAAAAACAAAACCTCATGACCTAAATCCTGAAACTGCTTCAGTTTGTTAATGAGTACCGTATGACCTAAATGAAGATCTGGCGCTGTCGGATCAAACCCCGCCTTAATCCTTAACTTTTTACCTGACTGCAGCTTCTTGACTAAGCCTTCTTCAACAATAACTTCTTCAACACCCCTTTTAATTATCGCTAAAGCATCCGTTACCGACCCCATCACCTTTCACCTTATGTATTTTGTTTGTATTTAAAAACGTATCAACTATAAAAGTAACCAACAAGTATACCATCTTTAACAAATCTGTAAGCTTTTAGTACAAACATTGACTTTGCTATACGACATCTAATCACTATACTTAACAAACTTATACTTACAGCACTCTTTTAATAAATAGGTTTAATTTTGACTCACGCCTTCCCAAAAAAACATATAGTTGCAGCAGCCTTTATTGGATCGCTATTAATATTTGTTCTCGCTTTAAGCCCAAGTTCCAATGTTAATGCCACTCGAATACCTATAGAAATCGCACTACCGAGTGTAAATAATTCGAACCAGCCTCTTTCTACTCCGAAACAACGCGCCCTAGCAGCTGAAGAAGACAAAACCTCCATTATCGATCATTCCCAGAATGAAAATTGGAATTCATTTAATATTAAATCTGGCGACACACTATCCGATCTTTTTATTAAAGCCGGCTTTAACGATAAAGTGATGTACGAAGTACTTTATAGTCATTCAGATAATAAACAGTTAAGCCGCATATTTCCCGGCGAAGAAATTGCATTTTTATCAAACGACAATAATGAACTGGAAAAAATTAAATTAGTCCGCTCACCCGTTGAATCTGCACTTTTCTCAAAAAATCAACATGGCAAATTCACTTTCTCTAAAGTCACTCGCTCACCTGACATCCATATTTCATACAGCGAAGGAGTCATCGATAGCTCTTTATTCCTCGCAGGCCAAAAAGCTGGCTTGTCAGAATCACAAATTATGGAGCTTGCAAATATATTTGGATGGGATATCGATTTCATTCTTGATATCCGAGAAGGCGATAAATTTAATCTTATATATGAAGAGCTTTATTTAGATGGCGATAAATACAAAAATGGTAAGATTTTAGCCGCTAACTTTATCAACCAAGGCAAGGCTTTTTCAGCAGTCCTTTATGAAGAAGAAAATGGCGACTCTAATTATTTTACCCCCGAAGGCGAAAGCATGCGCAAAGCGTTCATCAGAACACCTGTAGACTTTGCTCGAATATCTTCCCATTTCAATCTAAAGCGCAAGCATCCTATCCTCCATAAGATTCGCGCCCACAAAGGGACTGATTACGCAGCGTCATACGGAACCCCCATCAAGGCGACTGGCGATGGAAAAATTATCAACGCCAGAAACAAAGGTGGTTATGGTAGAACCGTCATAATTCAACATGGCAACAAAATTACCACACTATATGCACACTTAAGTAAATATGCTCGCGGCATAAAGGAAGGCAGTCGCGTCAAACAAGGCCAAACGATTGGCTATATAGGCTCTTCAGGTTTAGCCTCGGGCCCACACCTGCATTATGAATTCCGTGTAAACGGCGTTCACAAAAACCCATTAAAAGTTAAACTACCTCATGCAGAGCCCGTATCTAAAGAAAAACTTGCCAGATTCAGACTGTACACCGATAAATATTTAGCTCAACTTGCAACTTTTAGTGAGAGCTACCAGCTAGCTGCGAACCAGTAGGGAATGCATAGCAATCTATATATCGGAGTGATGACAGGCACCAGTGTCGACGGAATAGACATATGCTTAATTTCACTTAAGAATTCTGCGGTACAACTCATTGATTATGTATCCGCAGACTTCAGCCCTGAAATGAAGTCCGAGATCAAAGCACTCTGCTCACCAGATACAAATGAGCTTTACCGGTCGCAAACATTAGGCATTGCACTCAGCTTATTAACAGCCAACCATATCGACCCACTTTTACGCCAGAACTCAATCCCCCCAAGCGATATCATTGCCATTGGATATCACGGGCAAACAATTCGACATCATCCTGACGCAGAGCACCCTTTCTCAATGCAGATTGGTTGTGGCAGCACGCTCGCCCATCACAGTAAAATAAAAACTATTACAGATTTTAGAATGGCTGACATGGCAGCAGGAGGACAAGGTGCACCCTTAGTACCCGCATTTCATCAAGCAGCCTTCCACTCACCTAAAGAAAATCGTTTTATCGTAAATATTGGAGGGATTGCGAATATTACCTACATACCTGCCGACCAAAGCAAGACTGTATGCGGATTCGATACCGGTCCAGGCAATACACTGCTGGATGAATGGATTTATAAAAACAAAAACAATGATTTTGATAAAAATGGTGACTGGGCAAGATCTGGAAACATCATTCCCGGTTTGTTGAAGAATTTGATGCAAGATCCTTACATCAATAAACAGGCACCCAAAAGCACTGGCAAAGAATATTTTAATCTTCTATGGCTATATAATTACTTAAAAGATTTCCCAAAAGCCTCTGCAGAAGATATTCAACGCACCTTAACTGAATTCACCTGCATCAGCATCTGCAGAGATATTGAAAATCTGACTCAAGATAACCTCCACGCCACTATTTATCTCTGCGGTGGCGGCATCAATAATAAACTCTTAGTTGAACGCTTGAATACCCAACTAACTAAACTAGAAGTAAAAAGCACCTCTGAACTCGGTATCCACCCTCAACTTGTGGAAGCAACTGCATTTGCATGGCTCGCCAGCAGAACAATCTCAGCACAAACAGGCAATTTAAAAGAAGTAACTGGCGCAACTCAAGATAAGATTCTGGGCTGCATCTACTTCCCCTAAATATTACTTGTCATTTTGTTACACCCTTCTTTAACAACTTCATCACCTTATAACCCTTTAAGCCCATCATGACATTCGTTGTCATGACGCCGCCAATTAACGCCCCTCCAACACCCGCTGTGACAATATCCGAACCCGTTAAATAAAGGTTTTTAATGGGTGTTTCTGGATGCAACCAATCTTGCTTAAAGCGATCAACTGTATGCGTGAGACCGTAAATTTCACCCTCTTGATTCCACTGAAACCATTGAGTAGATAAGGGTGTCGATAATTCCACGAAGTCTAATTTACCTTCTAGCTGCGGCATCTTCTTGTATAAAATCGCTAGTAGCCGATCCTGTAAACTCTGCTTTAGTGTTTCATAGTCTTCGCCACGCTTATTCCAAGTACTGGACTGCCACTTGGCAAACCATTCAGGTTTGCAGGGCGCAACAATTTCAACCGTCGATTTATTCGGATATCGCTCATCCCAAGAAGGGTCTTTAGCAGAGGGGAATGAAACATAAACCAAAGGCAAGTCTTCAGCCAAATTCTCATTAAACGATTGAACATTTTTATCATGATCAAAACCCGGGTATATCCAAAAATTTGTTTTGGGAATATCTAGCTCGCTTGCACTTCCTTTAAACCCTGCATAGACACAAAGGTGCGATGAAGAGACCTCAACCTTTTTAAGCTGTTCATCCAACTTCAACTTTTTTCTAACACTAACGGGTAACAACTTTTCAATCGTTGGAAAAAGCCCCGCACAACTGACTATTTTATCAGCAGTAAGCTCATCGCCTTTCTCTAAACGGACACCGTAGGCTTTATTTTTCTTAACCAGAATTTCTTTGACGCCCGCATACGTAAATACTTCGCCACCCGATTGCTGAATAATGGGAATAATTGTCTCTGCAATTTTAGCTGCGCCGCCTACAGGGTAACTACCGCCCCCCATGTAATGCTTTGCAACCATGGCATGCATCATGAACGAAGACTGTTTTGGGGGCAGACCGTAGTCACCCCACTGAGCCGTTAATACACCGATTAACTCTTGATTACTCGTTAGTCCACTTAATACTTCATAGGTGGTTTTAAAAAAGTAATCTGGCAGCAACTTATGTCGAATTTGGTTGTATAACTGCCCAATAACTCTCGGCAAGGCCTGACCGGCAAAGAACTTAGGCACCAATGAACTGACCTTATAGAGAAGATCAACATACTCATCGATGGCTTTTTCTTCACCAGGAAACTGCGACTTTATCTCAGTCCTGAAAGCATCTTTTCCGGCTAAATAATGAAAAGTCTTTGCTCCAATCATAATATCATCATAAGAATCATCCATTGGCGCCCATTTAAGCTCTCCATCCGTAATGACATCGAAGATTCGTCGCAACATAGACCAAGACTTTTGCATTTCACCAACGTAATGAACACCTACATCCCATTCATAACCATTCCGCTCATAAGCATGCGTATAACCACCTGCGGTGTAATGCTGCTCTAGCACGCAGACCTTTTTTCCTAACTTTGATAAGAGTGCAGCATTACATAAACCGCCAATACCTGAACCTATAACGATCACATCATAGTGACTATCTGCTTTCTTCTTGCGAAACCGCGTACCTGTACGCACCATTTATGTACACCTCATGAAACGAAACATTAATGCAATTTTTTGCATAAAGAATACATTAAACGTCATCTCACATTCCTATGCAAGTTTTTGCATCATAAGACGTATTATTTGCTATACTCCTTGTAAAGTATTCCTTACCCATCGCCTCAGAGCATTACATGTCTTTAAAACACGCTATTTTAGTTCTACTGGAAACAGAGCCGAGTAGTGGCTACGATCTTTTAAAACAATTCAATAATAGTCTTGGTTATTTCTGGAATGCAAAACACCAACAGATCTATCAACAACTTAAACTTCTGTCAGCAGAAAACCTTATTGAATACAAATTAGAAGAGCAACATGGCAAGCCAGATAGGAAAGTGTATAAAATAACAAAGTCTGGCGTTGCTGAACTTTCATCTTGGCTAAATAACTCAGTTAAACCCAATAAGATTAATGATGCCCTACTTGTGAAAATTTATGGCGGCCATTTAACAGATGCTGACAATCTTTTGGCTGAATTAGAAAACCATCTGCATCTCCATCAGAAAGTGCTACTGCAACTTAAACAAATAGAACAAAAGTATCTAAACTTAACTGAAGAGTTAAAGGAAAAATATAAACTTCCCTATATCACCTTACGCAGAGGCATATTAGGCGAAGAAGCATGGTTGACATGGGCAGATGAAGCAATCAATATGATCAAAAAATAAACAAAGCTTTTTTGTTAAAACACGCGTATAATTCTGCACCCTTTCAAACTCTATAGAATTCTTTGAAATAACATTATTAATACAGGCGCATTATATGACTGACGTTGAGTCTCGTTTCGAGCACTTAGGACTTCCAGAAACCATCCTTAGAGCTGTAAACGAATTAGGCTATGAAACACCTTCTCCTATTCAAGCACAAGCTATTCCCCCCATCCTTCAAGGTAAAGATATTTTAGGGCAAGCACAGACAGGTACTGGTAAAACAGCTGCCTTTGCACTACCTATCCTGGCCAACATTGATCCAAAAATTAAACAGACTCAAGTTCTGATCCTTGCGCCAACAAGAGAATTAGCCATTCAAGTAGCTGAAGCCTGCCAAAGCTATGCGAAATATATTAAAGATTTCCAAGTACTGCCTATCTATGGCGGTCAAAGCTATACCAACCAGCTTCGCCAACTTAGCCGCGGCGCTCAAGTGGTTGTTGGTACGCCGGGCCGCGTAATGGATCACATGCGCCGGAAAACACTTAGCCTTGATCATCTTAAAACCTTGGTATTAGATGAAGCTGATGAAATGTTACGCATGGGCTTTATTGATGATGTGCAGTGGGTACTCGAACACACACCACCAACAAGACAAATTGCATTATTTTCTGCCACCATGCCGGCGGTTATTAAAAAAGTTGCTGAACAACATCTTACCAACCCGGTTCTCATCAAAATAGCGGACAAAACATCTACAGCGAAAACAATTCGCCAACGTTATTTAACCAGTGCCGGCATCAATAAATTAGATGCTTTAACACGCATACTGGAGATTGAAGAGTTTGATGGTATTATTGTTTTCGTTAGAACCAAAATCGCAACTGAAGAACTTGCCTCTAAACTAAATGCACGCGGTTTTTCAAGCGCAGCATTAAATGGTGATATAGCCCAGGGAACGCGAGAAAAAACCGTAGCACGCTTGAAGTCTGGTGATATTGATATACTTATCGCAACTGACGTTGCCGCTCGTGGTTTAGATGTAGATAGGATCAGTCACGTTATCAACTTTGATATTCCTTATGACACAGAAGCTTATGTTCACCGTATTGGTCGAACAGGTCGTGCTGGTCGTTCCGGTGAAGCAATTCTTTTCATTGCTCCGCGTGAAAAACGCATGCTCAGTTCTATAGAACGTGCTACTGGACAAACTATTGAGAAAATGGCGATCCCGTCTGCCATTGATATTAATCAAATTCGGGTAGATCAATTTAAGAAGAGTATTCTAGATAGACTGGAAAATAATAATATTTCATTTTTCCAAGATATTATTGAAGAGCTAATTGCTGAGAGCCAAGCAGACCCTATACGTATTGCTGCCGCTTTAGCACATATTAGCAATGGCAATCGTCCTTTCTTACTCGACCCGAGGAGTGATCAGAAACTCAATCGCGAAGAAAGAGATAGAGATTCAAACAGCTCCCGTGAACCTCGCGAAAGAAAAGAACGGTCAAGAGCAAGTAAAACACCAAGACCCCTTAAAGATCATCCCGACATTGAGTTAGTGCGTTACCGCGTAGATGTTGGCTATAAACATGGCATTAAGCCTGGCAATATAGTTGGCGCAATTGCTAACACAGCAGACTTGGACAGTGATTATATTGGCCAAATTGATATCTTTAATGACTTTAGCACAGTGGATTTACCCGCAGGCATGCCTGCCTCAGTGGTTTCTTTACTGCAAGCAGCTCAGGTTGCAAACCGTCCTCTAAGTCTGCGCCCGGTTTCTGATAAGGATGTCGAGAGTTCAGACTCAGGTTCAGATGCTGCACCAAGAGGTAGAAGCAAGCGAAGCGGTGGAAGAGAAGGCAATCGTGGCGACAAACGAGATTCTAGACCTCGTGATAAAAACACTAAGGAACGCGCACCTCGAAGCAAATCATTTAAAGAAAAAGATGGCAGAGATACCAAAGATAAAAAAGCATCCAAAGGTGCACCTGTAAAAAAACGCAGCGTTAAACCTTAAACAAAAAAGCCCTGAACACTCAGGGCTTTTTTATGCTTAATATAATATTGTTGCTTCACTGGCATCATGAAGGAACAATATTATAAACATACCGAATAGTTACTTACTGTTATCTAAGATATATTGAATTGTTTCTTTAATATCATCATCAGAACATGAAGCACAAGCACCCCGAGGCGGCATCGCATTAATACCTGCGATTGCATTCGCTGTTAATGTATCAATCCCTT
>JBFJZQ010000129.1:0-8673 GCA_041622015.1 Oleiphilaceae bacterium | reverse complement strand
TAGCTTACTTCTAAATTACTCAGTAGATATTGCTGAACCTCAACACCGTTCACGGAAAGCAAGGTAATGTTTTCCGGTGCTGTTAATACAGCAAGGGCATCTTCAGGCAAGACTTTTCCCTCATAGGTTTTTACAATTTTGTCACTAGTACAAGAAGCAAGTAAAATCAAAGACATAAAAAGTAGCGTGCTTTTCAAGCCAAGGCGAATCAACATAGTTAGTCCTTTTTATCTTTTATAATTGAGTTGCTGGGCATTGTGCCGACAAGCTTTTCACTTATCAACAGATTGCTTTCTTGATTTTTTGTTGTAAAGTTAATAACAAAACAATAAAAAGGTGATCTCTATGGAAGGCTCAGTCTCTCATTTTCACAGAAACAACGAGCAAGGCAACATCCCTTTTAGAAGTGACCGCTTCTTTTGCGTGGGCAATAAATGGTACTTTTCAACGCGCGAAGGTTTTGACAGCGGGCCATACGCCAACAAAGAACGCGCAGCCAACAGTCTTCAGCGCTTCCTAACTATTGCCTGCAAGTTGCCTGCAAGCCAAACAAGACACTAACAAAACCATGACACCCACAACCTATAGAATATAGTGCACTAATTGCAAAACAATTAAGGCATAAATGCCGGCGACGACATCATCTACCATGATTCCGAAACCACCATGTACTTTTGCATCCAAATACTTTATGGGCTGCGGCTTCCATATATCAAATAACCTAAACAAGCAAAAACCTAACAAAATCCACTGCCACCCTTCTGGTGCTGCAATCATCGTTATCCAAAACCCGACAAATTCATCCCAAACAATCCCGCCATGATCATGAACACCAAGCGCTTTTGAGGCCTGGTCGCAAAAATAAACACCGACAACAAAGCTAATTCCAATAAACATCAAAAACAGCAGCATTGGCATGTCCGGCAATAAACAATAAAGCCCAAGCCCCATTAAGGTGCCGAATGTACCCGGTGCTTTAGGCGCACACCCACTTCCAAAACCAAACGCACATAAATGTACAGGATTCTTAAGAAACCCTTGAGGTAAATCATTCAAAATGCCGAAACCCTTTTGTTAAATTTTGACTATCAATTCCATTCAGCTGGACACCATAACCAGCTTGAATTGACCCTATTTCAGTCACCGAACCGCTCGGTAGCTTTTCCAAAAGTGCTAACCATTTTTCTCTTGGCACTGTGAATAACAGCTCATAATCATCCCCTGCGCTTAAGGCCAAGTGTTTCGCGTGAGCCAAACCTTTTACAGCCACCAACGCTGGAGATAAAGGTAACAAGGAGCTATCTATAAATACATTGACCGATGACTTTTTACTGATATGTTCAGCCTCGGCAAGCAAACCGTCTGAGATATCAATACATGATGTCGCATAGTCAATTAAATGCTGCCCAAGCTCTATTCTAGGTGAAGGCTTGAAGTATCTCGACAATAGATACTTTTGGTTTTCATCAAGCTTGTTATAGCCATTATTAGCCAAAGACAAATAATCAAGCGCTGCGCCCGCATCTCCCAATGTACCGCTAACAGCTACGATATCTCCTGCCTGAGCGCCTGAGCGCAGCAGCGCTGGCTTTGTTAAATAGCCATGCACCTGAATCGAGATCGTTAATGGGCCACGAGTAGTATCACCACCCAATAAGGGAAACTTATATTGATCAACAAATACTTTCAAACCCTCTGAAAACCTCTCAAGCCAGTGAGAGTTTGCCTCAGGTAAAGTTAGTGCCAGTGAAAAAAAAGCAGGCCTCGCCCCCATAGCAGCAAGATCACTCATGGCAGCAGCCAAGGAACGGCAGGCAAGCTCATAAGGTGGCGCAGCTTTCGGAAAATGAATACCTTCAACCATGGTATCAATTGAAAAGCATAATGAGGTGTTTTTTGGGGGGGAAATGACAGCACAGTCATCGCCTGTGCTAGTCAGCACTGACTCATCCAGAGGACGAGCCAGCGGCGCAAAGTATTGTTCTATGAGATCAAATTCTGACACGCTGGTCATAAACCAAACTCACTTTACGGGAAGCGTTTGTGCTTCAGGCATGCTTATTACGCGTTTCTGCTGCTCGTAAGCGGAGACTCAGTTTGTCGAGAATACCATTAATGTATTTATGGCCATCAGTGCCCCCAAACACTTTCGCTAGTTCAACCGCTTCATTTATGACCACGCGATAAGGCACATCAATGCGATGCTTGAATTCAAACACCCCCATTCGTAGCAGGCTCATTTCGATAGGGTCAACATCTGAGATAGGTCTATCCAAAAAAGGCTCTATATCCTTATCAAGCTCCGTCACCATTTTAGGTATTTCACGAAAAACACTCTTAAAATATTCCGCATCAATTTTATCAAAGTCATTATCAGCTCTAAATTCAGCTTCTACCTGAGCGATACTTGAGCCTGAAATTTGCCATTGATATAAAGCCTGTAAAATTAACTTTCGAGCTTTTTTTCGCTGAGCCGTTCCTGTTTTCTTAGGCGCCTGAGGGCTGGAGTCCGTCACTTAGATACCTGCACTTTTAAATAGATTAACCATTTCTAAAACCGACATAGCTGCTTCTGCGCCTTTATTTCCAGCTTTTGTACCTGAGCGTTCAATGGCTTGCTCTATGGTATCTACTGTTAAAACACCAAACGCGACGGGCATACCAAACTCTAAAGAAACTACACCCAAGCCTTTGGTACATTCACCCGCAACATATTCAAAATGCGGCGTACCACCACGGATGACTGCACCTAGAGCTATAATTGCATCATATTTTTTACTTGCCGCGACACGCTTAACGGCTAATGGAATTTCAAAAGCTCCAGGCACTCTATAAATTTCTATGTCAGATTCGGCGATACCTTGTCGAACTAAAGCATCGATTGCGCCTTCTAATAAACTTTCAACCACAAAGCTATTGAAACGACCAACAACGATCGCAAATCGACCTGACACTTCTTTAAAATCACCTTCATATGTTTTGACGTTATACATGAGAAACTCTCTTTTTCATTAAAATTAAATTGTGATTTCAACCTTCGTAAGGTAAAAACTCGACGACTTCCAAATCAAACCCTGACAATGCCGAAAACTTCATTGGCGCATTTAATAAACGCATTTTAGTCACACCCAGATCTCTTAATATTTGCGAGCCTGTGCCAACAGTTAGATAAGCACCGGTTGCTGATTGAGTCGCGGCTGGAGTATTTCTGAAGAACTCTGACAAACGGGCTTCAATTTTAACCGCTTCTGTCCCACCCAATACCACCAATACACCCTCACCTTCTTGGGCAATTTTTTCTAAGGATTTTTGCACAGACCAGCTTTGTAAGCCCTCCTTTCTCAAACCCAAGGTGTCACGCAGAAAGTCTGGCGATTGCACCCGCACAACTGGTAACTCTGCTTTTGCCATGTCACCCAAGACAAAGGCTAAATGAGTTTGTTCTTGCAGGGTATCTTTGTAGGTAATCAGTTTAAAGTTGCCAAATTCAGTTTCAACATCATGCTCTTCCTGACGCGCAACCGTTTGCTCATTTAAGGCACGATAGTGAATCATGTCAGCTATAGTGCCAATTTTTAAGCCATGCTCTTTTGCAAAGACTTCCAAATCTGGGCGTCGCGCCATGGAACCATCTTCATTCATTATTTCGACAATCGCAGCTGAAGGCTCAAAGCCTGCCATTCTGGCCAAGTCACAACCGGCTTCAGTATGACCGGCGCGGCTTAAGACACCGCCCACCTGAGCCATAATCGGAAATATATGACCTGGCTGAACGATTTGATGAGGCTGAGTCGCACGACCCACGGCCGTTCGTATCGTGTGTGCACGATCAGCAGCTGAAATCCCCGTCGTCACACCTTCTGCGGCTTCTATAGACACCGTGAAGTTAGTTTGAAACTGAGCATTATTGGCTCTTGCCATGGGTGGCAAACCTAAAAACTCACAACGCTCTTTAGTTAAAGTTAAGCAGATCAGACCTCGCGCATACTTCGCCATGAAATTGATATCTTCAGGCCGAACCTGCTCTGCAGCAATCACCAGATCACCTTCATTTTCACGATCTTCATCATCCATCAAAATAACCATTTTACCTTGACGAATATCTTCAACTAACTCTTCTACCGTATTAAGCTTCATTGAGGCTCCACTTGTTTAATACCCAAATCACTTCGAAAGGCTGAAGCCGATGCGAAGCGACAAAAAATTCACTAGCTTTGATTATGCTCCAACAGCTTTACTTTCAGTAAAGTGCCATTGGAGAAAAATACATTATTTCAAAAAACCATGCTCCGCTAAAAAGGCATGATTCAATGTTTCTTTCTTTTCTCCTAAACCCTTTCCCTCTTCACCTGCTGCAAAGGTCAGCAAACGTTCTGCATATCTTGCCATTAAGTCTACTTCAATATGCACCTTATGCCCTAAGCCATAAGTTTGTATACGTGTTTCGGAAATAGTGTGCGGAACAATATTTAAAGTAAAACTATTAGACCCTAAACCCGTTACCGTCAAACTGACACCATCAATCGTGACAGAGCCTTTATTAGCAATATATTTCAGTAAGGCTTGCGGGCAGGAGATTTCATAACGCCAAGCGCGGCCTTCTTGGTAAAAAGCACTAATTTCGCCTAAGCCATCGACATGTCCACTCACCAAATGACCACCCAAGCGGGTTGATAGGGTCAGTGCTTTTTCTAGATTTACCAATGTTCCGCGCTGATAATGCCGCATATCTGTATGCACGAGAGATTCAGCGGAAACGTCAGCCGAAAATTGCCGAGGTCCAAGCGCTACAACAGTCAGGCAGACACCATTCACCGCGATACTATCACCTAACTTGACGTCTGATAGGTCTAGAGAACCGGTATCGATAGAAAGCACCAGATCTTTCCCCTTAGAGGAAATTTGCTGGATTTTACCTAAGGCTTCAATAATTCCTGTAAACATTCATTCCTCGTTTCTGCCTTAATCGTTTCTAAGCTCTAGCATTGTGTTTATTCCCTTGATAAATGAAACGAATGTCATCACCAAAGTGTCGAATGTCTTTCAATATAAGCGACTTTGCCTCTTGCATTTTATCAAGAGGCAAATTTAGTAAGGGCCTTGCACTACTACCCAATAATTTTGGCGCCATATAGACAATCAGTTCATCCCATAAATCAGACTCGAGAAAAGAGCCAGCCAGCGTTGAGCCTGCTTCGATCAAGACCTCATTGCACCCAATACGAGCCAAGTGCTCCAAGACATACTGAAGCGACTCAGCAGTGGCAAGCATGGGCAGAGACAATACCTCCACAAAAGGTAACTCTGCAATCGAGCCTTGTGTCGCATCTAATTGTATATCGCCTGCAATCACCCATAAAATAGGGCTTTGTGTTTCAAGTATTCTGGAGCTTGCCGGCATTCTAGCTTTTGAATCCATGACTACTCGAAGTGGCTGTGTGGCAATGATCTCATCCAGTAATACGCCATCAAACGCTTCTTCAGCATTAACAGCGACATTCCCAGCAAACCGTTCAAGATCAAACTGGGCAGCACGCACCGTTAAGGCAGCATCATCTTGCAGCAACGTTCCTATTCCCGTTATTACCGCTGAACTTTCAGCACGTAAACGCTGCACATCAGACCTTGCCTGAGAGCCAGTAATCCACTGGCTTTCACCTGAGTCCATGGCTGTTCGACCATCAACACTCATTGCCATTTTAATACTCACCCAAGGCAGACCCGACTCCATTCTCTTTATAAAGCCTTTATTTAGTTCCCTGGCTTGCTCAGCTAAAACGTTTGCCTTTACTTCAATGCCCCCCGCTTGAAGTAAAGCCAAGCCCTTTCCCGCGACTTGAGGGTTAGGGTCTTCAATAGCCGCGACCACTCTTGTGACACCAGCATGTATTAATGCATCCGCGCAAGGTGGTGTTTTCCCGAAGTGACTACAAGGCTCCAAGGTGACATAAGCGCAGGCACCTTTTGCCAACTCACCCGCTTGCCTTATCGCATAAACTTCAGCATGCGGCTCTCCCGATTTACGGTGCCAACCACGCCCAACAATTTTATTATCTTTGACTAAAACACAACCTACCCTGGGGTTTGGCTGTGTTGTAAAAACACCTTTCTTAGCCAATCGCAGAGCTTCAGCCATATACATAGCGTCTATAGCATTTTGGCGTTGCTCTGAATTTGACAATTGGGCAAGCTCAGGTGAATTCATGATTAATCAGCTAGGTTTGTGATGATCTGAACGAGAAAGCCTTTCAACTTCTTCTTTAAATTCGTTTATATCTTGAAAGCTTCGATACACCGAAGCAAAACGTACATAGGCAACTTCATCTAAACGTCTAAGCTCGTGCATCACTTCTTCGCCAATTTTAATTGCTTCTAATTCGCGCTCACCTGTGGCTCGAAGTCTGGCCTTAATACTATTAATTGCTGTTTCAATGGCTTCAATACTCACCGGACGCTTTTCCAGAGCACGACTAAAGCCTCTCAATAATTTTTCTTCATCGAAGGGTTGTCGGGTACCATCTTGCTTAACGACGCGCGGCATTACTAACTCTGCAGACTCAAAGGTGGTAAAGCGTTCTTTGCAGGAAAGGCACTCTCGGCGTCGACGAACCTGGCCGCCATCGGCAACCAGTCGAGAGTCAATTACTTTGGTGTCAGTTGCGCTACAAAATGGACAATGCATCACATAGCCTTTAACAACAGATTAATAGAAGATTGCCGGCTAAGCCGGCAACAAATAACGAACAATTAATGCTACTTATGCGTAAACCGGGAAGCGAGCACACAATGCTAACACTTCACCTTTAACACGATTAATTACATCTTTATTTTCCGGGTTGGCCACGAGTGCATCTAACACATCACACATCCAGCCAGCTAGCTGTTGACATTCTTTAGCTTTAAAGCCTCTGCGGGTCACGGCTGGCGTACCAATTCGAAGACCACTCGTCACAAATGGTGAACGAGGATCATTAGGCACAGCATTCTTGTTTACCGTAATGTTCGCTTCACCTAAAGCAGCATCAGCATCTTTACCGGTAATATCTTTACTGATGAGATCTAGCAAGAATAAATGATCATCTGTTCCGTTTGAGACGACATCAAAGCCACGCGCTTGGAAAACCGACACCATAGACTGAGCATTAGTAACAACTTGCTTCTGATAAGCTGCAAATTCATCTGACATGGCTTCTTTAAAGCACACTGCTTTAGCCGCAATCACATGCATTAAAGGGCCACCCTGACTTTCAGGGAAAACTGCGAAGTTCAGCTTCTTCTCTAATTCTTCATTCGATTTGGCTAGGATCAGACCACCACGAGGGCCACCTAAGGTTTTATGGGTAGTCGTGGTCGTTACATCTGCGATTTGAACGGGGTTTGGATATGCACCGCCTGCCACTAGACCGGCAACGTGCGCCATATCCACAAATAGATAAGCACCCACTTCATCAGCGATATCTCGAAAGCGTTGCCAGTCAACAATTCGAGAATAAGCAGAAAAACCCGCAACAATCATCCGTGGCTTGTGTTCACGGGCTAGCGCTTCGACTTGCTCGTAATCAATCTCACCGGTTTGTTCATTCAAACCATATTGAATGGCATTATAGATGCGACCAGAAAAACTAACGGTTGCACCGTGAGTCAAGTGACCACCATGCGCCAAGCTCATTCCTAAGACAGTATCACCTGGCTTACAAAGCGCCATATAGACAGCCGCATTCGCTTGAGAACCCGAATGAGGCTGAACATTAGCGTAGTCTGCACCAAATAATGCTTTTGCCCGGTCAATGGCTAGCTGTTCAATAACATCAACATGCTCACAACCACCGTAATAACGCTTACCCGGATAGCCTTCAGCATATTTATTGGTTAATACAGAGCCCTGAGCTTCCATCACTCGGGGACTGGTATAGTTTTCAGAGGCGATGAGCTCAATGTGCTCTTCTTGTCGCTTTGCTTCGGCCTGAATGGCTTGGGCTACATCATCATCAAAACCAGCTATCGTCATATCACGAGTAAACATACATCGCCTCATTGTCTAATAAAAATCTAGAAGTAAATTAATCTATTGACCATTATAGGGATGCCAGCCAAATAACACCAAACGAAACCACCGGTCAAAAAACGCGCCATTTTATACGATTATTGTGTGAACTTCATCAATAATTAACAGGCTTTGAACGCAGAAAGTACTTCTTGGAAAAGAATTCAATTTGAAAGCAATGACTTAACTGATGAACAAACTAGATCTATTTGGTTTGAAAGACAACATAGCGATTTCGCCCTTTCTTTTTTGCTTCATACAAGCACGCATCAACTTGTTCCAATACCTCTTCGTCTTTCAATGTTCCGGCTTGCAAAGATACGACCCCAATACTCAAAGATAAAAATTCGTATTCTGACGCATTGTGCGGAATGTTTAAACTTTTTACCGTGCGCATAATCTCTTGCGCCACATGCTCGGCACCGCTTAAGTCAGTATCAGGTAGTACCACAACAAATTCTTCGCCGCCATATCGAGCGACAAAGTCGGTTGGTCGATTTAAAGCGTCAGCGATTGTCCTGGCGACTGAACGAAGCGCATCATCTCCAGCAATGTGGCCATAGGTATCATTAAATTTCTTAAAGTGATCAATATCAATGAGCAATATCGATAAAGGAGATTTATTCCGC
>JBFJZQ010000128.1:0-8707 GCA_041622015.1 Oleiphilaceae bacterium | reverse complement strand
GGGTGTGGAAATGCTCAACCACTCGGCCAGAGTTCATCCAGAAAGGGTATTCATCACAGGGCACTTCGTTGTTATTGATGAAAGGCAACGGGATTAAATTCGCTTTACCATCTTTCGTTTGAAACACGCCATCGGTATACAAACGCGGCGAGCCTTTCACGATTTGCTTGCCTTCTGCGTTGATAGAGCTTAGATCATCACTCTCACGGAAGGGCCATTGAATACCACAGGAGTCTTCAATCTTTTGATGCGTCATGCCGGAAATATCCAAGGTACGGCCATCGCCTTTCGACAACTGCTTCATTTCATTGAAGGCGCCCTCTGGCGTATCGGGAAAGTGAATTTTATGGCCATTCGGAAAACGCTTGGCTAATTCATTGAAGATCCAAAAGTCAGATTTGGAATCGCCCATCGGCTCCTGCACTTTTCGTACGATATTGATGCGTCGTTCGGTATTGGTGAAACACCCTTCTTTTTCGGCCCAAACTGCCGCAGGCAAATACATATGCGCATACTGGGTGGTTTCAACATCGGCATAGGCATCTTGAATAACCAGGAAGTCTAGTTTTTCAAGGGTTTTACGGATACGTGCGGTATTCGGCATCGAAGTCATCGGGTTGGTCGCCACCAACCAAAGGCCTTTGATTTGACCGGTTTCGATCGCAGGGAAAATATCGGTTTCGGCCAAGCCCCGTTTTTTCGGGAAGAATTCCTCGTCGATACCCCAAAAGTCGGCAATTTCTTTTCGATCCTCCGGGTTTTCTAAATATCGATAACCGGGAAGCCCCGAACAAGAACTCCATTCGCGCGTGCCCATGGCGTTACACTGACCGGTAATGGATAAGCTGGTACCACCCGGCTTACCAATATTTCCGGTAATCAAGTTCAAGCTGTTAATACCTACAACACCATCACTACCATGAGTCGACTGGTTGATCCCCATGGTCCAAATAGACATCGCGGCACCCGCTTTCGCATATAAACGTGCGACTAAGCGAATGGTGTCTTCATCAATACCACAAATTTTCGAGGCGGTGACGGGGTCGTAATCTTTAACACAGGCTTCGACGTCTTCAATGCCTTTGGTATGCGCATTGATATAGTCACGATCTTCCAAACCTTCAGCCAGAATCACATGCATTAAACTGTTAATCAGAACCAAATCGGTTCCTGGCGTGACGGGTAAGTGGATATCGGCAAACTGCGCTAACATGGTGACGCGAGGATCCACCACAATCAACGGGAACTTACGCTTTTCAAGTGCTTCTTTTAAACGCCAGTAAATAATCGGATGCTGCTCGGGTAAGTTAGAACCCCAAGCAATTAGACATTCTGTGTGCTCGAAATCTTCATAACAACCTGGTGGGCCATCTGAACCGAATGAACGTTTATAACCTGAGACCGCCGACGCCATACATAAAGTGGTATTACCATCGTAGTTATTTGACCCGATACAACCGCGAGCCAGCTTACCCAGCGTATAAAATTCTTCCGTTAATAACTGACCAGTACTGACAATCGCGAAGCTATCTTTGCCATAGGTTTCTTGAATACGTTTAATTTCATTGCCCATATGATCCAGCGTGCTATCCCAATCGCTTTCAACCCAAGGTTCGTAAGGCTTGTTGCGCATTAAGGGTTTATTACCCCGCCCCGCCGCATTGAACAATTCATGTTCGAAGATGCCCTTGATACATAACTTGCCACGATTCACATCGGCATTGGCGTTGCCACGGCTGGCGACCGCTTTACCATTTTTGTCCAAACCGACTTCAATCGAGCAACCTGTCGAACAATAACCACAGGTGGTGTATTTCCATTCCTTTATTTGCTTATCGACGATTCGAATCGGGTTTTGTTCTTTGCGGCCAAAAAACATAGCAGTCTGCCTCTCTCAATTTCTTCAGCACCATAAAAGTGCGCGATTTTATATAAGCCAATAAAGTGCGCACCAAGCTGGCACAAACTCTTAGCTATTACAGCTAGTTATGATCAATAAGAGAGACAACAGCAAAAGACAGGCCAGATAAAAAACTTATTTGATTTGAAGTATTTATTTCTCACAATTGAAAAACGCTAAATATGTGAGCTCATGCTTCGAACAACTTTTACACTGATCTTCATTTTGTTAAGCAGTTATCATTTTGGATAACTGCAGCAGATAAATTGACCTAAAATGCCCAGAAATAGCCCAAAAATCCTCGCCTGCTTTTGAATATAATCCTAGTGTTAATAGGCTTAAGTGTTAAAACTGTTTCGTAAAAAAGTTTCAAAAGAAAAACAAGGAGACTGTATTTCGCAGGACGCATCTAAACAAAAAACAAATACCCTAGGGGTAACAATAAAAAAGTTGGAGCGAACCATGATTAAAAAAACATTGATATTCCTATCTGTCTTTCTTCTAATTAGCTTTACAAGCTTAAGTAATGCCGGCGAAAAAAATGAAGGTATCACCTGTATTTCTAAAGGAAGTACTGTCACAGCAACCTATGACAAGGGTTCAAACGGTACTGTTGTAAATACTAATATCAAAGTAGGTAACAGCTATAAAGGCGGAAACTGCATGGGTCGTTGCGGTGGAAGTTGTGGTTGGGGTGCGCCGAGTGCCTGGACTAAAGATTGCTTAGACCATGATATTTGTATCGTTGATCAGAATGGTAAAAACGACCTAGCAAATGATACCAACTGCGGTGACGAATTCAGACATGCGGCAGATGATTATACATTTGGCGTTCTTCGTGGATGCCGTGGCTAGTGTTAGCTAAGCCACAGAAGGAGGTTGGAATAATCCAGCTTTCTTCTGCTTAGTATTTAAAGTACTTACTGTTTAAAGAGTCCCTAAATCACTCATGATGCATAAAAACCTAAATGCACCCCCCTATAAAAATAAAAAAGAGGTATCAAATGCGCTTGTTTATCTCCGGCTTCGTCTTATTTTCTAGTTGTTTTCTTTATGTATTCTCTTTAGCGGCAGAAGAAAACTTAGCAAGTGCGGATCAAGCTCTTCAATCTCAAGAACACCCCGAAAACAAAGTAATCAATATCAATCTAAATGCCAACAATGATGGCTGGAGTGATGAAGGCTCTGCTGAGCAAGCGAATAAAACTCAAGAAAATTTTGAAGCAGAACAGGTCTATGATGAGCCAGTCTATTCAGAAAATACTTCTTATAACGAGCTATCAGATGATAGTGAAGACTCACTTGCAAAGACTCCTGCATTTGAAGAGAAAGAAGTTGTAGCCGAACTTCCGGGCAAAGAAATTAATTACCGAATCAACCTGCATTCTTCCACCCATTTTTTAGTCGATGGCCGAGCCAGCTCGGATATTGGAAAGATCCTATTCAAAAGTAAACTCATGCCCAGCAACGAAGTGAAACTCAGCTTGAAATTGAAACAAGGTGAGTTAGAGGATGTTGAGCTAGTGGCCTATTTTGATTTAGCCAACTTCACGATGGAGTTAGATGGTGGCAAAAGCATATTGAACAAAGATCATAAAAAAATGCTAAAACTCACGGGCTTACATCTTCAGTCTAAGTTTGAAATCCAATATCAAGATTATGACATTCCAGAACACGTGCTGATGTTAGTTCAAATGCTTGGCTACTGGTCTGTATCACCCGAAGGCTTTGTTCATGAGAAAAGAAGCATT
Organism: Oleiphilaceae bacterium; assembly: GCA_041622015.1. Lineage (GTDB taxonomy): Bacteria > Pseudomonadota > Gammaproteobacteria > Pseudomonadales > Oleiphilaceae > PZPK01. Next base: position 5,056 of record JBFJZQ010000128.1, on the reverse strand, counting down.
ATCAGTGAATGACGTCTAAGATGTTAACAGTGATTTTATGATGAAATCTGTAAACCTGACGCGTTCACCTTAGCCTGAAAGAGAAAACTTATGGATCAACAAGAACTACTTTATGGGTACAGCAGTGTTGCAATTGCAGCATGTCTTTTTGTTGCCATTATCATGTTCAATGAGTTTGGCTTTCGTATTGGGCGTTTTATTCAGAAACGCACAGATAATGAGGTTAAAGCGCTTACCAGCTCTATTCAGGCAAGCATACTAGGCTTGCTCGCATTGCTGCTTGGCTTTACTTTTAGTATGTCTATGCAACGCTTTGATAATCGAAATATGGCGCTGATAGATGAAGTGAATACCATCGGCACCGCTATGTTGCGCGTTCAATTACTACCGGAGAAATATATCGATGATGCCAATGCATACTTTAAGAAGTATATCGATTTACGTGTTGCTATTGGTAAATTAGATCTTACAAAAAAAGAAGAGCGCAAGGCGTATAACAAAAAAATTGTTGAGGTCCAGAATCAACTTTGGACATTAGCGATAGCGGCAACGAATGATGATCCTCGTCCGGTAACAACCGGGGCGTTTGTTAAATCTTTAAATGATGTCATTGATAGTCAGGGTAAAAGGAATGCCTTGCTTCAAATGCATGTTCCGGAAGTCGTACTTCTACTACTTTTTGTGGTCTTTAATTCATCCGGTGGAATTTTAGGTTATTCAGCAGGTTTGAGTGGTAAACGTGTTTTCGCACCTATTGTCCTAGTCTCTTTATTAATCACATTGATTGTATTCATTATTATTGATCTTGATCGACCAAAGCGCGGGCTAATTCAAGTTAATCAGGGAATAATGGTTGAGCTTCAGAGCTCCGACAATAATTGACCCTATTCTTAGGCTCGTACTTCAGGAGCTAAAGACAGAGTCGTTAAACGCTCTGTCTTGAACTGACACTGGAAAGCAACTCAATCACCTCTATTAATGGCCTATCCTTGGCGTTGATACCCAGATCTCGCCACGATTATCGGTGTACATACTTCGAACCCATTCTAATGCCGGGCTAGCAGCCCACTTTTTGGCAGAGCCCGCAATTTTCTCACGAAAGTCTTGCGTGCCGTAGATGGGGTGTTCAGACGGACAAGCTAAGGGCGCTAGCAAAGAAGCCGCGGTGATATCGGCAACAGTAAAGCTATCTCCCACTAAAAACTGGCGGCCATCGCTAAGGCGCTGTTCCAACCATTTAATCTCCTGATCAATTTTCTGCTCTGCTCTAGCCACATCGACAGTGTTAACGCGCTGTATTTTTTTAAATAAGCGTTTAATGATTGGGTAGAAAAGTCGGACAACGATGTTTTCCCAGGGTTTAGCAAATTGCGTCCAGATATCTTTAATCAAGGCAGGATGCTCAAACCCCGTGAAATAGAGGAAACGTGCGATCGGCTTGCCAATAGCATCAAAGCGCTTTTGAATCTCAATAATCTCATCCTGCAAGCCAGCCGGAAGGGTTTTCAAGGGGCCACGTTCTTTTAATAGCCAGTCAACAATACGCGGGCTGTCTTGGATGCACCTACTACCCTGCTGAATAAGTGGAACGGTGGTTCGCTTGCGCTTGCCTTTGATGAACATGGGCAAGGCATGAATAAAGGGCGTTAATGCCTGCTCTTGGTAATCAATTTTCTCGTAATCGAGTAACCAGCGAATTTTTTCACTGTAATGCGACATATTGATCGTGAATAGCGTAAATTTTTTTGGGTCTGACACATTGACCTCCCCGGTCATTTATAGAACGTGCATGCTTTAGCAAATACTGAAAAATCTAAGCCCCACTGTCTTGGCGTTATTTCCACCAAGGATAAAAATTGGGCATATCGGTAGAAGACTTGCTGGTAAATTCGGGCTCGCGTTTTTCCAAAAAGGACTTCACGCCTTCTTTACCGTCTTGTTGGCTGGCATAGAAAATCGCCAGAGAATCAACATTGTGCGCATCTCTTGGGCTGTGTGCGGCTGATAGCCTCAGCATCATCTGTCTGGCTAAGGTAATACTCACCTGAGATTTTTTGCTGATATTTCGGGCCAGTTTGTAGGCCGCTTCCATTAAATCTTCAGGTGCATGAACTGAACGTACAAAACCACTTTCTTTGGCGGTATCGGCATCAAATATCTCACCGGTGTAAACCCATTCCAAGGCCTGACTAATCCCGACAATGCGCGGCAAAAACCAACTCGAACAGGCTTCTGGGGTAATGCCTATTTTTTCAAAGACAAAGCCTATTTTCGCTTTTTGTGAGGCTAGGCGAATATCCATGGCAGCGAGCATAGTGGCACCTACACCAACAGCCGCTCCGTTTATGGCAGCAATCACCGGCTTTTTACATTCATAAATGCTCAAATTTACCGTACCACCGGTATCGCTAACACCCGGAATAAGCTCATTATTTTGCATATCGACGAGGCTCGGCTGCTGGCGTTCATCCAAGCCAAATACATTGCCCTCTCGAGTTAAATCCATGCCTGCACAAAACGCTCGCCCCTTGCCTGTCACCACAATGACGCTGACCTCATCATCCTCGCTGGCTCGATTAAAGGCATGGATCAACTCACTTGCCATTTCTACAGTGAAGGCATTCATTTGCTCGGGACGGTTAAGGCTGAGGGTTAAGATCTGCTCCTCAACTTTATATTCTAAAGTGTTATATTCCATGACTGACCTCGGTAGTTAACGGCTTATTATTTGGCTAAGGGAAACTGTTCAGCACTACGTTGTTGCTGTTGGCTAATCGCTTGATGATATTCCGTGACTAAGTTATCTATTAACTCACTGCTACGTTGCACTTGCTCAATAGACCCGACGCCTTGACCTGCCGACCAAATATCGCGCCAAGCCTTCTTCTCAGTGCTTGACGGTTTACTGTCTATCTCTAGCTCACCACCAAAATCTAACTCAGCTTTAGGGCTAAGATCCTTAGGATCCATGCCAGCAGCTTCGATACTTTGGCGCATAAAGTTAGCATTCACCCCAGATATTTTAGGCGTATAGATAATGTCGCTGGCTTGGCTAGCGATTAACATCTGCTGATAATCGTCTGTCACATTCGCTTCTGCAGTGGCTAAGAATCGCGTCCCCATATAGGCCATATCTGCGCCCATCATTTCAGCGGCGGCGATATCTTTGCCGTGAGATAAGCTACCGGCTAATAACACTGTCTTTGCAAAAAACTGCCTGATTTCTGCAATCAAGGCGAAGGGATTGGTCGTGCCCGCATGGCCACCCGCACCATTACACACCGCAATTAAACCATCTACCCCAGCGGCGGCGGCTTTTTTAGCGTGGCGGGCATTCACGACATCATGAAACACCAAACCGCCGTAACTGTGCACCGCATCGACAAGGTCTGCCACAGCCCCTAGAGAGGTAATCAGCAGTGGCACTTGATGTTTTACGCAAAGGTCTAAATCTGCCTGCCAACGAGGGTTACTTTTATGAACAATCAAATTAACGCCGAAAGGCGCAGCTTTTTTACCCGTGCTGTTTTCCCAGTCAGATAAACGCTTTTTTATGTCAATTAGCCAGTCTTCAAAGCCTTCGCTCGTGCGTTGATTCAGTGCCGGAAAGGTACCCACTGCGCCCGCTTTACAGGTTTCAATCACCAGTTCTAAACCACTGGCAATGAACATAGGTGAGACGATTAAAGGCAGGCGTAAACGGTCTTTAAATTGGACAGGGAGAGTCATAAGAATTCCATTAGTTAAATTAGGTGAATCAACACAGCGCTTAGCGACCTAAAATGCCGCGGGCAATCACTTCTTTCATAATCTCAGAACTTCCGGCATAGATTGTTTGAATACGGGCATCGCGGTAGAAACGTGAAATAGGATATTCATCGGTATAGCCATAGCCACCAAATAACTGCAGACACTCATTCACCATGGTCAATTGCATTTCGGTGGCCGCCAGTTTCAGCATGGCGGCGTCTTGCACTGTCATGTCGCCGGCTTGATATTTTTGCATATGCTTTTCCAGCAGAGCTCGACATAACTCAAGTTCGGTTTGGCACTGGGCCAGCTTAAAGCGGGTATTCTGAAATTGCGCCACTGACTGACCAAATGCCTTGCGTTCTTTGACATACTCGCAGGTGATATCCAAGGCACCTTGTGCATGACCGATCGCTTGCACGGCACAACCTAAGCGCTCTCGGGGTAATTCCTGCATTAAATAGGCAAAGCCCCGACCCTCTTCCCCTAGTAAAGCATCTTGAGGAATAAGCATATTTTCGAAAAATAATTCAGCCGTATCACTTGAGTGCTGGCCAATCTTTTCAATGGGCTTACCAGTTGAAAAGCCCGCAATGCGGGTATCCACCAGAAACAAGGAAATACCTTTTGCGCCGGCATCGGCGTCTGTTTTGGCACAGACAATCACCATGTTGGCGTTGTTGCCATTGGTGATAAAGGTTTTTGAGCCATTGAGAATATAATGATCGCCCTGTTTAACCGCCGTCGTGCGCATACCCGCTAAATCGCTGCCTGCACCGGGTTCCGTCATCGCGATTGCGGTGACCACTTCACCTGTCACCATGCGCGGGAGCCAATAGTCTTTTTGCGCTGGCGTGCCGATATTTAATAGATAAGGCGCCACAATATTCGCATGAATGTTATAACCGGTGGCTAAAGCGTGTAAGTTCAAACGACACATTTCTTCTTGAATCATCTGACACACTTCAAAGCTGGCGCCTGCCGCACCGTATTCCTCAGGAAAATCGACCAACAACATGCCAGCACCGCCCAAGATATTCCACATATCTCTAGGCATCGCATGATTTTTTTCCCAGCTATCGTAATGAGGTAGCACTTCCTGTTCTAAAAAGCGTAAGACCATATCTTTGAACATCTGAATTTCTTCTGGGTCAGCATTTTGGAAACTAGGCATAGTTTTTCTCATCATTGGCTAATTATTGATTAGAGTTATTGATTAGAATTATTGCCACACTGCCCATCAGAAACAATAACGGATACAGTCAAATACTTATCATATCCGGACAAGATAATTTAGAATAACGCT
>JBFJZQ010000127.1:0-8716 GCA_041622015.1 Oleiphilaceae bacterium | reverse complement strand
GCGCGTGCCGATGAAGCGATGTACACGGCAAAACGTTTAGGTGGAAATCGGTATCACATTTTTAGTGTTTAGCTAGGAAGAGTTCCGGCCTTTTATTGAAGTTCACTAGGTAATTCAGGCTCAGACCTCAGAAAAAACACAAGTCTTGTTTTTTTCTGCTTTAAGCAATTAGTACAAAAAATTAAAAAATAAATTCAAACGAAGTTAACGATATCTACTGACAATATCATCAACTTTTTTAAGAAATGTTTCCCCAACAACTACCTCATCTACTTTAGCTATCAGATCATTTGCGAGAGGGTGCGTTTTACGAATACCGAGATGAAATGGAAGCATCGACTCATTGATAAAATCCACATGACGATAAGCCAGCCTATGTTTATAGCCTAGCTTCTTAGCAATATGGATGACCTGTTCCGCTGGCATGATTACAAATCTCCCTGCTTTCTCAACAATAACCAATGAAATATGGACTTTCGGTGCGCAAGCGCAGCCTATGAGTTCAACTATTGTTGTCTTAAGTAAGTGCCATTCAGACCTGATGCCATTTGAAGGAATAGCACGTTTTAACCATGCTATGCCTTTGGCAACTCACTACTTATTTCTTTATCTTAATGTCACTATGCATGCCCGCTTGATAATGCCCTGGAATATTACAAGCAAGTTGCGCCGGCATCGGTTTGGTAAACTCCCAAATTAATGTTTCGGTTTTACCGGGTTCAATGTTGATGACACCAGAAGACGCGCCATGATGCATATTCGGGTTAGCCAGCATCATTTTACTATGCGCTTTGTGCTCAGCTTTGGTTCCTACGGCAAATTCATGCATGATTTTACCCGTGTTGGTGACCTCAAACTTTATCGTTTCACCGGCTTTTGCTTCAAAAGGTTCGTGGATGAAACGCATCTGATCGGTTGCCTCGACCTTGATCACTTTTGTGACCTTCGCTGCACTACCCGGTTTGCCAACCTTGGAGGCGACATGGCCCATTCCTTCAGCATGATGACCATCATGATGACCATCGGCATTGCCCATATCATGCCCACTATGGTCCATTCCCTGAATTTTATCGTGATGCATTCCTTTGTGTTTGTCATGCTTCATTTCTTGGCTCTGCTTTGCTTCTTTCTCGCTGTGATGATGATCATGGTCACCACCCGCAAAAGAAACTGAACTCATCATCGCTAAACTTATAAAACTCACTGTTAAATACTTCATGTTTCTGTTCTCTTTTATGGTTTATTGAAAGGGTTATGTTTACTTTTGGTACTTAAGTCTGTTGTTTATGCTTTATTGATCGGCCTTTCCAAACATAGAAAATAGCCGGTAGTACGAGCAAGGTTAAAACCAATGTGCTGATCATGCCGCCTATCATTGGGCCCGCGATACGCTGCATGACATCTGAGCCTGTACCATCCCCAAACATGATAGGCACGAGCCCGATAATCGTGGCCAATACTGTCATCATAATCGGGCGTAGACGCATACCTGCGCCTTGCAAGACAGCCTCTTTTAAATCTGCTTGAGTTAAGGTACGAGCTTGAGCTTCTGCCTGTTCCATTATTTCGCGATAGGCTTGATTCAAGTACACCAACATCAACACACCAATTTCGACAGACACCCCCGCTAAGGCAATAAAGCCGACAGCCACCGCGATGGTCATATTGAAGTCTTGCCAATACATCAACCAGATGCCACCAATTAATGCAAAAGGCACTGTACCCATGATGATGACGACCTCAACCATATTTCTAAAGTTGATATACAGCAGCAGCATGATGATGGCGAGGGTAAGTGGTACGACTATTTTTAGGCGTTCTTCTGCCCGTAACATATATTCATACTGACCCGACCACGCAATAGAATAACCAGCGGGTAGCTCCACTTGCTCTGCGACTACGCGTTGTGCTTCTTTGACGTAGGAGCCTAAATCGCGGTCTGAAATATCGACTAGCGTCCAACCATTTAAACGGGCATTTTCACTCTTGATGCCGGGCGGGCCATCGGCGATATACACATGCGCGACATCTGCCAAGGCTATGCGTTGTTTAGACGGCGTGACGATAGGCAGAAGCTTGAGCTTTTCTTCTGAGTCTCGATAAATTTGCGGATAGCGAACATTCACAGGGTAACGTTCAAGGCCCTCAACGGTTTGGGTAATATTCATGCCACCGATGGCAGCGCGCACCACGCTTTGAATATCATCTATCGATAAACCGAAACGCGCGGCACTGACTCTATCAATATCGACTTTAACGTAACGCCCACCGGCAACGCGTTCTGAATAGACGGAAGCCGTTCCTTGAACTTGTGGCAGTACTTCTTCTAGGCGCTTACCAATCTTTTCGATCTCCGCTAAATCCGGCCCTGCCACCTTGATGCCCACTGGTGTTTTAATGCCGGTTGAAAGCATATCGATGCGGGTTTTTATCGGCATGACCCAAGCATTGGTTAAGCCGGGAAATTTTACTAAGGAGTCGAGTTCTTTGCGCAGGCTTTCTGTTGTCACACCCTCGCGCCATTGGTCTTTGGGTTTCAATTGAATGAAGGTTTCGATCATGGTCAGTGGCGCGGGATCTGTCGCCGTTTCCGCACGGCCAATTTTGCCGAAAACGGACACGACTTCAGGCACGGTTTTGATCAGCTTATCGGTTTGCTGAAGAATCTCTCGTGCTTTGCCAATCGAAACCCCTGCATAAGTGGTCGGCATATACATCAAGTCGCCTTCATCTAAGGGCGGCATAAACTCACTACCTAGTTTCGTCGCAGGCCATAAACCGACAACCATGGTGATCACTGCCAATAACAAAACCGTTTTGGGTAGGGTTAGTACACCTTTGATCACTGGAATATAGAGTGCAGTGAGCAATCTATTTAAGGGGTTTTTATGCTCTGGCGTGACTTTGCCTCGAATAAAGTAACCCATTAACACCGGCACTAAGGTGATCGCGATAGCGGCCGCGGCAGCCATGGCATAGGTTTTGGTAAAGGCTAAGGGCGCAAAGAGCTTGCCTTCTTGTGCTTCGAGCGTGAACACAGGCAAAAAGCTCATGGTAATAATCAATAAGGAGAAGAAGATAGACGGCCCGACTTCGGTCGCGGCTTTGGTGATCACCTGCCAACGGTTTTCATCCGTCAATGGCGTCTTCTCAATATGTTTATGAACGTTTTCGATCATCACGATTGCGCCGTCGACCATCACGCCAATAGCAATAGCTATGCCTCCCAAAGACATAATATTGGCATTCAGGCCTTGCTGATACATCACGATAAAGGCGCTTATAATGCCCACCGGCAGGCTGACCAGTACCACCAGAGATGACCTAAAATGAAACAAGAATATGGCGCAGATAATAGAAACCACGAGAAATTCTTCTAACAATTTCTCGTAAAGATTATTAATCGCATTACTGATCAAACTAGATCGGTCGTAAGTGCTCACGATCTCAACACCTTCTGGCAAACCTTGCTTTAAGGTGTCGAGTTTCGTTTTCACTTTCTCAATCACCGCTTGGGCATTTTCGCCAAAACGCATGACCACAATGCCCCCAACAACTTCACCCTCGCCATCTAGCTCAGCTATGCCGCGGCGCATTTGTGGGCCAAGTTTGATCGACGCGACGTCTTTCAACAGTAAGGGCGTACCTTTCTGATTGGTGCCTAAGGGGATATTTTCGATATCTTCAATGCTTTGAAGGTAGCCACTCACCCGCACCATGTATTCGGCTTCAGCCATTTCTATCACCGAAGCACCCGTTTCTTGGTTGGCTTTTTTCACAGCCATACCAATATGTGACAACGGAATGTTGTAAGCGCGGAGCAAGTTTGGGTCGACCTCAATTTGATACTGACGCACCATACCGCCCACTGTCGCTACTTCAGACACGCCCGGTACGGTTTGCAGTTCATATTTCAGGAACCAATCCTGAATGCTGCGTAACTCAGACAAGTCATGCTGTCCGGTTTTATCTGTCAGCGCATAAATATAGACCCAGCCCACGCCTGTGGCATCGGGCCCGAGTTGTGGTTTTGCGCTGTCAGGCAAATTACCTGCGACCTGATTCAGATACTCCAAAACACGCGAACGTGCCCAGTATAAGTCGGTGTTATCTTCGAAGATCACATAAACGTAAGAGTCACCGAAGAAGGAAAAACCACGCACAGTCACAGCCCCTGGAACGGAGAGCATCGCCGTGGTAAGCGGGTAAGTGACCTGATCCTCCACCACTTGAGGCGCTTGGCCTGGGTAGGAGGTTTTGATAATCACTTGCACATCGGACAGATCAGGAATGGCATCTATCGGGGTATTTTTGAGCGAATAAGCACCGACACCCATGATGATTAAGGTGCCTAACAATACAAAAAATCGATTCTGAATAGACCAACTGATAATGGAGGCAATCATAAACTTCCTCCTACGAAGGGTCTAAACTTGGAATGAAACACAACAGGCTGACTAATCATGATTCATCCCCTCATGGTTCATACCTTCGTGGTTCATACCTTCATGATTCATTCCTTCATGATTCATTCCTTCATGATTCATTCCTTCGTGATTCATTCCTTCATGATTCATCCCTGAATGATCAGTGGATAAAGCGTCCATCGTACTATCTGATTCAAGCACAATAATTTCCGTAATAATGATGCCACCCGAGTCCAGTTTTTTGATGGTGAAACAAATTTCTGCGCCTTCTTTCAAGTTGCTCATATCAATATCTGAGGCGACATCAAAATTCATTTTCATATCAGGCCAGCCCCATTCTTTTACGGGCTCATGGGTAATGTTCAGCATGTTATGACCCGCCATCACGCTATTAATCACCCCCATTGCCATGACTGAGTTAGCCTCTTCCATCATCACCACACTTGCACTATTCATGCGTTCAAGTTCAGCATCGATATTGGATTCAGAATCAATCAGGAATTGTGCTGAAGTCACGACCCGATCACCCTCTTTTAAGCCATCAAGAATTTGCGTTTTCGGCATATCAGTTTCGTCATCAAGCCCTTCATAACCGACTTTCACCAAAACCGATTGATACTTGCCGTCGCCCAAAGACTTCACAACCCGATTGTGTTTATTTGATTTAATCAGTGCCTGCTTGGGAATGCTCAGCGAGCGCTCAGCCGCTTTCGAAAGAATGCGTAAATTCGCCAACATATTTGGCTTCAGTATATGCTCAGGGTTGTCGATGTTTACTCGCACCAAGAGTGTTCTCGTCGTGGCATCCAGTTCCGGATAGATGTAACTTAACTCGCCACGCCACGCTTTACCCGGCATGGCGTTAAACTGAATATTAACTTTTTGGCCAAGGCTGACTAAATAAGCTTGGCGTTCAAAGACTTCGCCTAATATCCAGACCGTATCAAGGGTGCCAATTGAAACGACTTCTGTTGCGGGTTTGATGAACATGCCTTTTCGAACCATTAGATTAATGACGATGCCATCCATTTCTGCAACGACGCTCACTCGCTTATCGACCTTTCGTCTTTGCTCTAGACGCATGGCATGTGTTTCATCCAAACCTAATGAAAATAAACGCGATTTAGAGGCCTTGATCAGATTCGTATTACCGCTCCGAAGTGCCGCCAAATATTCTTCTTGGGCATTCACCAGTGCCGGTGAATACAGCTCATATAAAGTCTGGCCTTTCTTAACCGTATCCCCCACTGAAGAGACATTTAGAACCTCGATCCAACCTTCGACGCGACTATGCACATGTTGGATTTTACTTTCATCAAGCTGAACAGTGCCGACCGTTTCAATTGGCTGATATAAGTTTGAGCGGGTCACTTCAGCGGTTTTCACACCGAGATTATTTTCAACCGCGGCTGAGATGGTGACATCGCCTTCTCCACCCTCGTTTTCCTGTTCATAAACGGGAACTAATTCCATGCCCATGGGCGACAATCCTGGGCCATCTCGACGGTAGTTTTTATCCATCGGCGCCACCCAGTACAGTGGTTTATTTTCATCACTCTCCTTGCTGCCTGCATCGTCAGTCATGTTCATCGTATTGAACATGGATCCGTATTGACTCCCCAAAAAACCACCCAACAAAAATATAATGACAAGTGCGATGGCTGTTTTCATTGTGCGAACTCCTGCAGGCTGCTCTGGGTCATGATCATGTTTGAAAGTTGAGGGGCGTCACTTAGCCAATAATTCATTTTGGAAATAAGCACTTGTTCATTCACCTTCAGGCGTTGAAGTTTAATTTTGGTCGATTGCTCTTTCAGATATAAATCGGTAACGACGCGAAAGTCGCCTTTGTCTGACTCATAACTCTGAATAGCACTGTGTTTTTGCTTGGATAAGGTTGGAAGGATTTTGGCTTCATAGAGCTGACGTTGCGCCATCGTGGTTCGATATTGCTGAGCCAGGTTTTCAAGTTCGAAACGTACTTTTTGTAATAACTCCATACGTTTATTTTCAACAGACGCTTGTTTGTATTTAATTGAGCGAACACTTTGCGATTTCTGTGATTTGGAGAATAACGGCAACTGAACGCTGACACCGGCCGTGACAAGATCTGCCCGATTCATTCCATTCGGCATAGCTTGGCGATAGCCATAACTTAACTCGACACCCCATTGTGCTGCATAATCTTGTTCAGCTAAGGCAAGCTTGCTAGAAAGCTCGGCGATATTTTCATCTAATATCAAGAATTCAGGGTGCCTGCTTAACAAGGTATAAAACGCGTCTTCCGAAGGTAGTTCGTGAAATGGCAAAGTCGCCAAGGCTTTGCTCAGCGTTGTCTCCTCGAGCACTTCATTGGCTAAGGTATTCAATTCATGGCGGAATATTTGAAAGCTTCTCTGTGCTTCGAGAATTTTCTCATCAAGCTTGATCAGTTCGAGTTCGGCGCCAATTAAATCGCTCTGATTGTTCCCCCCTAATTGATACACCGACTGCATAAAATCGAGCATTTGTGTCAGAAAAATTCTGTCTTGCTCAATCAGCCCTTTGTTTTTCTGCCAGTACCACGCTTCTAGCCATGCTATTTCAGTTTGTTGACGCAGTTTTAACACACGAAGTTGTTGCTGATACTGCTGCTCTGTTTGTTTGTGCAACACGATATTCTTGCTCAGCGTTAAAGAATCCCCTTTCGGAAACATCTGCTTTACGCCGACTCGGAATTGGGTCATTGCTTCTTGATCTAGGTCGAAGCTGTCTGTAGGAATGTTTTGCAGTGCGGCAAAAATAACTGGGTCTGGCATAACATTTTTAGAGTCCGCTTCGGCTTCATACGACTGCGCATCAATACTGGAACGCACCAGTTGATAGTCATTTTGAAAGACTTTCTGCATGGCCCGATTTAAGGAAAGCGTGCTCTTCGCACTACCCTCTGGCAGTTGAGCGCTCTGGGTATTTTGATCAGCTTCAGAAGAATGAGCAAAAACCTGCCCTGATATAAAACTTAAGATGCTGAACAAGCATACCCAGCGAACAAATATAAATTGATTCATAAACCACCTGACTTGTTCCGAGCCAAACAATAATCGACGCGGAACCATATTCAATATAATCGCAACACAACCTAGAAATTAAACAATGTCATAACTAAACAATGTCATAACTAAACAATGTATTAGGTAAACAATGTAATAGCTAAATAGAGTCAAAGCCGAACAATGTACAAGCAAATCAACGCACAACACGTGAAAGCTATCAGTACAAATCAGCCTCTAAAGAGCTAAAAGGTGATTAAACGATGGGAGGTGGTGACGAAGGGGTAAAGGTAAGACTTAAGTAGATGGGTAACTGAAAATAATGATTTTCATGGGTATTGAAATGAAATTGGGTGTTTGCTTGAAAAACGATCGATGAAGTATGACAACCAGAATCATCACATTGGCAAACATCTTCACAGCAATCTGAAGCCATATCGGAGTGAGCATGTTTTTTTTCATCAACTAATTTTTGCTTATCAATAGTAGAACTATTCTCTTCATGACAAGGCATATCTGAGGCAGGTTCTGACGTTGATAGACTGATAGGTGATGTACTAGAAGGGGAAGATGAAAACAAAGCATCCGCCGTTGCGATAACGGGGTTAATTAAAAAGATTAGGGCGAGTAATACGCACACTTTTGAAGAAGTCGCTTTGAGGTTCATCAGTAGAAAATGACATATTTTTGTAAATTCAGCAAGTATTGATTAGGTCTTAGCAATTAAATCGCGTAAAAAATTTCGATATAGATTAAAACAAGCGCTAAGGAAGTAAATTTGTAACTGTTTAGCGGCTTTTCTGCTATTTGCCACTAAATTAAGATTAACCATCTCGATGTACATTCTTAAAATTAAAAAGTTGGCTTTTTATGTCCTACTTCAAGGTAAGTATTAGTATATGCCTTCTTGGATTAGCACCTTTATTTTTGCTAATCAAAATGTATTAACTATGGTGACTGACCCTTGGCCACCGTATATTATTCAGGAAAATAATACCGTTTCGGTTAACGATGTCGGTATCGCACGCGCTGCATTCAAAAATACTCAGCATAGATGCTGACATAAAAGCGATGCCTTGGACAAACTACCTTTCATAAAACATTCTGACAGAGTCACGAGCCTCGAACAAAATTTTAACAAGCTTTTAGCAAAACGCTTGGGCTTTGTCGTAGAAGTAGACTCTGTGGGACTCTACTGAGCAAAACGAATGGAAATTACTGAAAAGCAATCGATCATGCCCAATGCGCAGTTTTGTGAAG
>JBFJZQ010000126.1:0-8717 GCA_041622015.1 Oleiphilaceae bacterium | reverse complement strand
GCAAGCTAAAACAAAACGCTAAAGTTTAAGTTATAAGTGAATACATCAACTAAAAACGAATACGTCAGAGGTCTTGAAACCCTTAAGGGTTTGACCTCGAACGATAGAAATACGGGAATAAAAAATGATCGTAAGAACAATGACGCAAGCCGAAAAGGATGGTAGAAAAATTATTTCACCCGATGGTAATTGGGATAGCACGCGACTCTTATTAAAAGATGACAATATGGGCTTTTCTTTCCATGTCACCACTATTTATAAAGGTGCAGATTTTCAGATGCATTACCAGAATCATCTGGAGTCAGTGTATTGCATGTCAGGCCGGGGAGAGATTGTAAATTTGGATGATGGTAAAACTCACCCAATTGAAGAAGGGACGGTATATATCCTGGACAAGCACGACAAGCATATTTTAAGAGCCTTTGAAGAAATGAAAATGGCCTGTGTATTCAATCCACCATTGAATGGTAAGGAAGTACACAACAAAGAAGGCGCATACGAATTAGAAGCTGAAACAATCTAAATTTTCTTTTATCAAAACTTTAATACACATTAATTAATGAGGAAGAAATGGATAGTTTAGTCAATAGCCACCCCCTGCATACCGTCGAAAAAATAGGTGGCACGTCAATGAGTAACTTCGACGCCGTCAAAAAAAATATTATCGACAAGCCAAGTGGCCCAAGTATATATCAACGAATTTTTGTAGTGTCCGCCTATGGCGGCATGACAGATCTCTTGCTCGATTATAAGAAGACCGGTGAGCCCGGTGTATTCGCTATGTTTTCTAACAGCATGACCGATGTGAGTTGGCAGGAACAACTTACTTTAGTTAAAGATAAAATGTTTGAAATCAACCGTAGTCTTTTTGCGGATGATATTGCCTTGGCAGAAGCCAATAACTTTATTTCCGAGCGTTTGCACGATGCTGAAACCTGTTTAAATGACTTGCAGCGTCTATGTCTGCACGGGCACTTTTCACTCGAAAGTCATTTAAATTCAGTGAAGGAAATGCTCGCCTGCTTAGGTGAAGCACACAGTGCATACAACATGGCTAAGCTGCTTCAGCTTGAGGGTATTAACGCTTGTTTTGTTGATCTAACCGGCTGGAAAAGTGAGACGCATACTTCGTTGGATGAGCGAATTCAAGAGGCATTTAGTAAACTGGATTTAAGCAATACTCTGCCAATCGCGACAGGTTATGCGCACAGTGAAGACGGTTTAATGAGCCGCTTTAATCGGGGTTACAGTGAAATGACCTTTAGTCGGATTGCTGTGTTAACCAATGCTAAAGAAGCGGTTATTCATAAAGAATTCCATTTAAGTAGTGCTGATCCACGTCTGGTGGGTGAGGAAAATGTCGTGCCTATCGGGCGAACGAATTACGATGTTGCTGACCAACTAGCAAACTTGGGGATGGAAGCGATTCATCCGCAAGCTGCCAAAGGCTTAAGACAAAGTGAAATTCCGTTGCGTGTTCGCAATACCTTTGAGCCTGAACACTATGGCACCTTGATCACGCCGGATTATGTGAGCGACTCGCCATGTGTTGAAATTATAGCCGGCCAAAAAGGTATTTATGCTTTCGAAGTGTTTGATCAGGATATGACCAGTAAGTTATCTGAGTATGATCATGCCATCACTGCCGTACTGACGCGTTATAAATTAAATTTCACCGCGAAAGATGTGAATGCGAATACCATTACGCACTATCTAAATACCAATCTCAAAACCATCAAACGCTTAATAACAGCATTGAAAAAGGTGTTTCCAGAGGCAGAATTCAGTCAGCGTAAAGTGGCCATTGTCTCGGCGATTGGCAGTGATATGCAAGTGCCGGGTATTCTGGCGAAAACAGTCTCTGCTTTGGCAGAAAGCAATATAAGTGTTTTAGCAATTCATCAGGCGATGCGCCAAGTAGATATGCAATTTGTTATTGACGAGAATGAATATGAAGCAGCTGTTCGAAGTTTGCATCATTGTCTTGTAGAGGTTCATGATCATGGAAGGGCCATATGCTTAGCTTCTTGAGTAAAACCAGACCTTCGATTTTTCTAGCTGATCTGAACATTGCTTTAGCGCTTACTTTTGTATTGTTCGCATGTTTTTATGCCGACCTTTCGAGCGCTAATCCGGCTGATACAAGTGTCAGCCAGGCAATAGTTGAGGGTGACGAAAAAAAAAAGTAAATCCATTGGCTGATCGAATTAATCAATTAGAAAAGCCAATGTTTACACCCTTCATTGAGCTCTATGTCTTAGAAGAAATGAAGCAGTTGCGGATTGATCTAGAAAGCCAAAAACGCGAACTGATGCAAGAAGTGATGGATAGAGAGCATTCTGCAATAGATCGTGCGGTAAGCTATTCCAATAATACTGTTACATACTTTTTCTATCTCATTGCGGGTGCTAGCTCGGTAATGTTGCTTGTAGGTTGGAATTCCTTAAGAGAAATAAAAGACCGTGTGCATACGCTGGCAGATGAAGAGATTTCCAAGCTTGTCTCGGTCTATGAGGACCGTTTATATGCCATTGAAAAGCAATTAAGCCAGAAAACCCAGCACATTGAAGAAAATCGGGAAGAGATCGAATTAACCCAAGGTATTCAGTCTTTATGGTTGCGCGCCGCCCAAGAAACCAATGCATCAAGCAAGATTGAAATTTATGATGAAATATTAAAGCTCCGCTCTGATGACTGCGAGGCTCTAACCTATAAAGCCGATGCCGTATTGGAATTAGGTGAGCCGCAGTGGGCGGCAAGTTTGTGTCTTGAGGCGCTTAAAATAGACCCTGAGAATTGCCACGCCTTTTATCAGTTAGCCTGTGCCTATACGGCCTTGACATGCTATGAGGATGCCATGAAGTACCTGAGTAAAGCGCTTTCCCAAAAAGAAAGTTATCGGGAAGATGTGGTCTGTGATGAGGCATTAAAACCCCTAGTAAACGACCCGATTTTTGAGCCTTTTGCCAAAAAGTGGGGGATTCAGTCGATATCATGAATTCTTGGCTTTTGAGAAAAATGAATTCTTGGTTTTTGAGAAAAATGAAGTCGATAGGTTTTCAGAGTTTGTTTGTGATTTTGAGCTTCATGTTGGTGGGGCAGAGCCAGTCTTCACAGAAATTGAACTCTTCAGTTACGCAAGATATGACCTTATTTCAGTTTAGTCAGGTCGTCGCTGACGAGTTTGATTACGCTATTATTTTCAGCCCTAGAGTGCGTAAAAATAATAAAGTGGGTTTGGTTATCTCTGATTCGCTTGAAACTAGCCAGCTTTATAACGTATTCATGAGTGTGCTAGACCTTCATGGCTATGCGGCTGTTAAAACGGATAATGTCATCCGCATCGTCAGAGAGTACAAATCCCGAAGTATGCCCTCACGCCTATAAGCGATTCGCTTTTAGATGCATCAATCTGGCGTGTTAAGCGCTGGTGGTTTAGGTAGAGCATGAGCAACACCTTGATGGCAATCAATACAGGTTTTTCCTTCAACTTTATCAAGTGCATGTCTTTTGGCTGTGCGTCTATCTTGCAGGCTGGCATCCATGCGTTCGAAAGCGTGACAGTTTTTACATTCGCGAGAACCGGTTTCTGACATTCTATCCCATACTGTTTGTGCTAAAGCGGGTCTGTGTTCCTCAAAATTTTCTAATGTGATGGTGCCCACAATTTTGTGGTATACGTCTGCTGTTGCTTTAATCTTTGTAATGATTTTTGGGATAGTTTCATGGGGAATATGGCAGTCAGCACAGGTAGCGATAACGCCAGTTCGATTTTTGAAATGAGGTGACTCATGGTACTCCTCAACAATTGTATCCATGCCGATATGACAACCATAACAAAACTCATTTGTGCTGGTATAGTGCATGGCGCCGTTATAAACAGGTAAGGCCATCAGGCCGATGAAGAAAAGAATAATACCGCCAAGAGGAATACCCAAGCGCCATTTTGAAGATGGTCTCTTCCATAAATTATTTAGCCATGTTTTTAAACTCATTACTTTGCTCCAGAATAAAAAAATGAATGGCTATTGTTGGCTGGCATAATATTCAGCCAGGGCTTGAATGTGCTCGTCCGATAAGGATTTAATAGCATCTATCATTTTTTTATCGCCAATACGCGTGCCATTGCGATAGTTCTTCATTTCTGCGATCAGATAATTTTTCCATTGTCCGGCTAATATGCTCGAATCATCTTCAGCCAAACTACCACCTTCTGTATGACAGCGAGAACAATAACTTTCATGTATTGTTTTTCCTGTCTCTGCAAGTTTTGCATCAAATGTTTGTTGGATCGGTGTGAAGGTTTGAGATGAGTAATGTTCGGTCAGCTTTTTGAAATCTGCATCTGATAGGCTTGTTAAAATTGTTTTCATGTCGGCACCTTCATAAGGGCGAGCGACACGAGAATTATCTAAATAAGCAAGCATGCTGCTTTCCAAGGCATAGGCAGAGATGCCGTCGATCACTGGAATATCTTGTTTGACGCCATCATGACAGTGATTGCAAGATTTGATCAATGCCTCTGCAGAAGCAGGCTGGATGGTGACGAAGCTGGAGATGATGAGACTCAGGACTAGAGCGGTATTGGAATGGTGACATAGCATAAGATAGGTGCCTCTCTGACCTGTATTATTTTTATGTAGACACTATAGGGGATTGATATCTCATCTTCTAGGCTAATTTCTGCTCCATTCTTGTCCTAAGTCAAGAGTGGAGGAGATTTCACAGGTTAGACTTGGCTTAGTTAATTAAGGTGGCAAAGTTGCTGGAATTCATTATTAGCTTAATCAGCAAAATGTAAGTTTTAATGATAGCTATAAATAGTAATAGCCATGTAAATTAAGGATAAAAATAAAAAACTAGGGAGGCGCATATGAAAGACTCTAAACATACAGCGTATACAGATTTTCTCTATGGTCTAAACAAAACAGACTTGAGAAAAGGTAATATTCACAAGCTGATTCTTTGTCTCTTTATGACAGCAGGGCTATTCGTATTAGCTGCTTGCAGTGACGGAGATACCGGCCAGTCAGGTGTTGCAGGCGAGCCGGGCATCCCAGGTAAGCCCGGTGCTGAACCCGTTGAAATCGTTGCCAACTTTGATTCAGCTAATATCGCAAGTGACGGTGGTTTAACGGTGGATTTTTCTGTTACTGATGAAGATGGTTTTTCCTACCCTTATTTAGCAAGCAATCAAGTACGCTTCACTGTTTCAAAATTATTGGCAGCAGGATCAAAGGGCGCAGGCGAGCCTAGTTCCTGGCAGAGTTATATCAATCGAACAGAATCGGCGCCTTCTGATCCAACCAAAGGGCCTGGTACAGAGTCGACAATTCAGGCGACTTCTGAGTCAAGCGGTGTCTTTACCAATAACGCTGATGGTACGTATCGCTACGTCTTTAACACCAACATGAAAGCGGTATCTAGCCCCGTGGCTGTTAGCTATGGGGCTGATAGCACACACCGAGTTGCTATTCAGATTAGCGGTGGCGGGATTCCCGAGGCCAATGCTTATTACGACTGGCAGCCATCTTCCGGCATGACAACAGGTATTGTTTCCAGAAATATGGTGTCCACAGAGTCATGTAACTCATGTCATGGTGAGCTTGCACTGCATGGTGGTGGACGCAAAGAAGTTGAGTATTGTGTGACGTGCCATAACCCAGGATCCGTAGATGCAAATAGTGGGAATACAGTAGATTTCTCTGTCATGATCCACAAAATTCACTTTGGTGAGGAATTGCCATCTGTTCAAACAGGTGGTGAATATGCAATTTGGGGATTCCGTGATAGCAAACATGATTATTCTGACGTGGTTTTCCCTCAGGACCCTAGAAACTGTCGAAGCTGTCATGATGAAAATAACAGTCAGACTCCTGATGCAGATAACTGGATGATGTTCCCCACGGCGCAGTCGTGTGGCAGTTGTCACGATGATGTGAATTTTGAAACTGGCACTAATCATGTCGCTGGAGCCAGAACAAATGCTGAGTGCTCGACTTGTCACGTCGGAGGTGACAATAATCAGCTAAGGGTAGATGTGGTTCACAATATCTCTGGTTATGTTGATGCTAAAGAATTAATGGCATTGAGGGTTGATGGGAGTTCCATTGATCCTACTAATAATGATGTTCAATTGCAGTTTTCGTTAATTAATCCAAGCGATAGCACGGTTTATACGCAGGCTGCCTCAGCCATGAACTTTTTAGGGCGAGCGCGTTTATACCGTAATCCAGTTAATTCAGATACGGGTTATTCAGATACTTTCAATTATTTTAATATTGCTTCTTTAACACCTGATGGCGCCGGGCAATATACACTGGACACTGATATCGTGTTGGCCAGTAATGAAGTGCTGGCATTTAATACCCGTATGCGCGTCTGTACTCATCCCAAAAATGGCGGTTTGTTAGATTGTGCGGATCCTGATGCTGAAAATGCGGGTGTGACGCCGGTTTGGGGAAATATCGATGCGACAGGTGCGCTAGTTGAGAGTGCTGATGAGTTAGCCATGGGCGCAGACTACGAACGCTGTGAAACCTGTCATGCAGACCCTACCATTGCTGTGCATGGAGGAGATTATTCATCTCTGCAACAATGTAGAGCTTGTCATAACAATTCATTTTTGCGAGATATCGGTAATCTTGATTTGAAATTTATAATCCATGCTTATCATGGCGGAAATCTTGATGATGGCAGTGGTGGCAAGGAAAGTGTTCATTATCCTGATAACCTTGCTAATTGCAGTCAGTGTCACAGCAATGATCAGCTAGATCTCCCTATCTTGGCAAACAAATGGGCGCCAGAAACAGACACCGGAGTCTATACAAGTAGTACAGCGTTTGTTTGTGCCTCATGTCATTTGAAGACGCAACCTGGTGCCATTGATATTGGGAATCTTGCTGCACTCCCTACAGCTGATCAGTCTCTGGTCGGACATATGATTCAGAATGGCGCTATTTTTAATGGCTCTCAGGCAGCGGCAAATGTTATTGAGTCCTGTGCGGTATGTCATTCCAGTGATTCACTTGCGGCTATTGACTCGGCTCATGGTCAGTTGGATTAAATCAGCCATGAACAAGGTCTGTGTTTTGCAGACCTTTTTTGTCTCTAGTGGTTTAACATTTCAGAGTTTGATCATGAATAAATATTGTTTGGCACGCATTCTCTTTCCTTTTTACTCACTTTGCTTTGCTCTGTTTTGCTCAAATGCTGTGGCAATCGGGTCGTCTACTGACAACTCGCAGGTTAATCACCCTTCTCAGAAAGAAACACAAGCCTACACAGCGGCTCAGATCGAGCATATCTTGGATGAAAAGTTCGCTGCTGGGGAATATTCACGAACGGGCGCTGATCAGTGTTTGCGCTGTCATGATCAGGGCTCTGAATTGAATGCTATGGGTATCTTTAAGAATATTCATGGCAGTCGAACACAAAAAGGAAGTCCATTCCAAAGTCTGCAATGTGAGACCTGTCATGGTCCAGCTGGAGATCATACTAAGTCGCGGCTACGTGATGGTGAGCTACGAGAGCCCATGATCACCTTTGGTGCTAGCTCTCCGGTTCCTGCAGAAAAACAAAACAGTGTGTGCCTTGCTTGCCATCAAGATTCAATTAAACACGACTGGCAAGGCAGTGAGCATGAGCGAGCAGATGTACCTTGTGCAGGCTGCCATCTAGTGCATCAGTCACACGATCCGGTACAGAAAAATGCAACGCAAGTCGAAGCCTGTGGTAGCTGTCATCAGAAACAGCTTGCCTTAACGCATCAGCGTTCCAGTCATCCAATGCAGAATGGCGAAATGGTGTGTACAGATTGCCACTCGCCACATGGATCAATGAATGATGCAGCCTTGAAGCATGCGACAACAAACACAAATTGTTATAGCTGCCATGCGGAAAAGCGAGGCCCGCTGTTATGGGAACACGAACCGGTGACGGAAGATTGCAGTACTTGCCATAATCCACATGGCTCAGTGAATCAATCTTTATTAACCCATCGTCCACCACAGCTATGTCAGTCATGTCATAGCTCTGCAGGGCATCCTTCTGTACCTTATTTAGAGAATGACCCAAGCGCACCTTCAGCTGCATTTGTGCTCGGTAATAGTTGCACAAATTGTCACAGTCAGGTTCATGGCAGTAATCACCCCTCTGGCAATACTTTCCAGCGTTAAGTGGACGAGGAAGATCTTATGCGCATAAAAAAATACAAGGTCTTGCATAAAAATGTATTGCTCTTGATGAAAACCGCTAGCGTGCTTTGTTTTATGTACGCACCAAATTTGATAGCCGACTACGGTATTGATCAGGCTAAAATGGATGCCGTTGATACCTCTAAATGGCGTTGTAAATTTTGTCCTGACGAAGAAGGTCTTAGCGGAAAAATAGATGGCTTTTTTGGCTATAGCGATGAAACTAGCTCTCAAGGCTTTAAAAATACTCAAGCCGAAGGTGATAATGGGCAAATATCTCTGAATGCCGATATACAAAGTATCAAGGCTGGTAGCCAAACTACTATAGTCGTTGATGGTCTGGGTGCTGATAATGTGCGTTCTAGCATTGATCATCAAAATGACGAAGAGCTTAAATTAGACTTATCTTATTCGCGCACTAACCATTATTTTGGTGAAGATGCACAGTCTATTTATGAGGATTTACGCACAGAAGAATTAGAACTTCCTAGCGCATGGCTTACTCAAAATAATACCAGTCTG
>JBFJZQ010000125.1:0-8815 GCA_041622015.1 Oleiphilaceae bacterium | reverse complement strand
GTCGGCTATGGTTAAGCGATCAAAATCGATATGATATTTAAATGTTTCAGAATCTATCGTCTCAATAGAAGGCTTATTTGCATGAAAAAAATTTTCTGTTAAGCCAGAATCGGAATAACCAATATATTCAGGCGTTAATGGCAACTGAATCTGTTTATTTTTTCCGCTTTCAAAATCACCGGCTAGTAAGTTGAATAACATAAAGAACGCAGATTGGCTGCCGTTGGTTAAGGCAATATTTTCAGCTGATAGCTGCCAACCAAATTCTGCATTCAATAAACTTTTCAATTCTCTAATAAAAGCAATATTCCCCTGGGGTGGATCGTAGGTTCCGATTAGTGATTCAAACTCTTTAGGGGACTGAAGAATGTCTCGGAGTCTTTCATTTAAAGAAGCTTGTACTTGAGGTATATGTGCAGGATTCCCTCCTCCCATCATAATCATTTCTGACTCGCCACTTAATGCATCGCCAAGGTCATCCATCAAGCTGGTGATACCGGAATTTGCGCCAAATTTTTTACCAAACTTTGAAAAGTCCACACTAGCTTCCTAAATGATATAAACCTTTATGAGTATAAATTCTTTCTCGTTATTAAGTGAATCTTATTTAACTTTAAACAAATCAGGCCGCTTGCTATAAACAAACACCCCCACCAATGAAGAGGTGCATTATGCGTCAGATTCTTTTTTCCATTTTCCTTATCACATTCGCTATGGTTAGTCAGGCCAAGGAAGTACCTTCAATTAATATCAATGCTGAAGGTAAAGTAAAAACCCATCCCGATATGGCTGTGTTTTATTTGAACATAGAAACATCTGCACTAGATGCAAGCGCGGCACATAGCAAAATAGATTCACAAGTAAAAGACTTGCTCAAGCGCCTAAAGAAATTCGATGTAAAAGAAGGCAGCTTGGATTCAAGCCAAACATCAATTCAGGCTGAATATGATTACAATATCAAACCCAAAAAGCTTTTAGGTTACCAAGCAAGTAGACAAGTTACATTCAACTTAACTAACTTAAAGCAACTTGATGACATAGTCAGTCACCTTAGCAACCTTGCTAACACCAATGTCAATAACATACAGTTTTCAGTTCAAGACCCACAATATTTTGAAGACTTAGCACTGATTAATGCGATACAAATTGCCAAACAAAAAGCTGAGCTGATTGCCAATGAATTCAATGTTGAATTAGCTGGGCTAAACAAAGTTAGCCACCAGGTTAGCCATAGTGCGCCTCCCGTTTTTGCAAGAGCTATGAAAATGGATCTAGCTTCAGATCAAAGTAGTTCTTATAAACAAAAAGATATTGAGGTCAGTGCATTTGTAGAGGTATCATTTCGGCTTAAGTAAGCAACAAACATTAATTTAAACAGTGAAGTGCGCTTCGTTGTAGATCGTTTCCCAACGAGGTGTAGCTTCTGCTGCAAAACTGGCTGTAAAGTTGTTTGTAAACGCTTTTTTTGAGTTAAACCATCTTATTACTGAAAAATCTGGTTTAGGTCCAATGTCCATCCAGTGCTTGACGCCAGCAGGAATGATGACAAAATCACCTTTTGTACATTCAAGTATGTGGATTTTATGATTAATGTTCAGATAAATAAGTACCTTACCCGCTAAGAAAAAACGTACTTCATCTTCTTCGTGTGTATGTTCTGATAAATATCGCCCTCTTACCGAAATGGAAAATGCATCATTGGGTTTCATCGTCGCCAAATCTACCTGACTGTAACCATATTGATTTTTTACTCGCTCAATTTCTTTGCCATATATTTTATAGATATCATCTTCCAATATCGGGGCACTCGGTAAATGCGATAAAGTTGGCCAGCGCTCAACACAAACCCCCACCTCTGCTAAGTCTTCTGAAAACTCATTCAAGTCTTCAGACACCTTATAAGGTTTATGTAAATTAAATTGTGTGTAAAAAGCGAGTTTACTCACATCTATATTCCCAAGCTGTTTTCAATTCGAGTTTAAGAAAATCGTGCAGCATTAAGTTTGTTAGTTGATGAGAATAATTGTGGCAGAAAAAAACAGCTAAGAATGGTAAAAGTGCCTAATCAAGATAGAATTCACAATTGTTAACTTTTAAATATATTGTTTATATACAATAACTTACACACTATTACGATTGCTTTCCAAGTGGCTATATTAATATATAGAAATCACTATTATTGTAGCGATTTGTGTTGTAGTGAATTAAAAGTTCTACAGATTAAACTTGTGACTATGCCGAGCATTTATTAGATCTGCCAGAATAGAAATAGCGATCTCTTGAGGGGTTTTGCTATTGATGTGGATGCCGATTGGTGCCCTAAGTTTTGCAAGCTGCGACGCGCTTAAACCTAAGCTTTTTAAACGAGTAATTCGATTCTGAGTAGTTTTTTTTGACCCCATAGCACCGATATAAAAAGCATCTGAGTTTGTTAATGCTTCTAATAAGGCCATATCATCTATTTTTGGGTCATGCGCTAAGCAGACAATTGCGGTATGCGAGCTTAAGAAATCTGATCTTATTAAGTCATCTGGAAGACAGGTTTTGAAGTCGACCTTATCGCTATTAAATTGTATTCGAGAATTGTACGCTGCTCTTGGTTCGCATATTGATACCTTGAACTCCAAAGACTTCGCTATATCAGCAAGATAATTTGTGACGTCACCGGCGCCTATGATTAATAATTGATAACTGGGATCTAAACGATGATACAGTTCTTTTTTTTGAGTTTTAAACGAAATTATTTTATCAGATAAGCTGACTTGCTCTTCTGTCAAAAGCCTATATAACTTATCTTTTGTATCGAAGTGAATCTGCCTAGCAATTCTTTGAAAACAGGATAGATACTGTTTGAGTTCAGAGAAATGTTTGTAGTCTATATCACCCTTTAAAGGTTCAATGAGAAGCTCTAAGACACCTCCGCAAGGAAGCAAATATTGTTCTCCATCTCCTTCAGAGTCACCGTATCTTTTCAAAAAGAAAGCTTCTTGATGTTTGGTTTCAATTGTATTTGCAAGAGTTGATGATAAATAGCTTTGATTCAGCTTGCCTACCAAGTCCTCTTCAATACAACCACCACTTAAAGATCCTACCTGAATGGTTTTAGTCGCATTATATGCGAATAAACTGCCCTCTGGCCTGGGTGAGGCGCCCCATGTTTGAAGCACCGTGACAAAGAAGACAGCGTCCCCTTTTTCTAGCCAGTTACAGACTGAAGCAATAACGTCATAATTAAGCGAATTCATGGAGCCTTAACCTAACTTAAATGGGAGATCTCTGAAGCGTTTATTTGTTGCTTTATATAAAGCCGATGCTATGGCGGGTGCAAGAGGTGGTAAACCTGGTTCACCCACACCAGTGGGTGATTCATCGCTGTCAATAATAAAAACTTCAATTTCTGGCGCCTGGTTCATTCTCATCATAGGATAATCATGAAAGTTACTTTGCTGAACCTTGCCATCCTGTAAAGTAATCTCACCATATAATGCGGCAGTAGCACCAAAGATGATGCAACTTTCCATCTGCATTGTCACAATATCAGGGTTGACTACTAAGCCACAGTCGATAACACAAAACACTTTCAATAATTTTATTTCACCATTTTCAATTTTCAATTCGACCATTTCTGCGACATAAGAACCAAAGGATTTATGGACAGCAATACCTTGATGGACATTTGTTCCTGTTTTTCGCCCCCATCTACCTATCTGAGCAACTTTTTCTAATACACCTAAGGTTCTTGGGGAGTTAGATAGCAGCTGCTTGCGAAACTCATACTCATCAACTTTTGCTTGTTCCGCAAGCTCCGAAACCATGCTTTCAATAGCAAATGCGGTATGTGAATGCCCAACAGAGCGCCAATATGAAATGGGAATACCGGCATCCGCTTTAGTATGTCTCACTTCAATTGCGGGGAAGACATACGGAATGTCATCCGCACCTTCATAAGCTGAAGTATCAGCAGGCGTAACCGGCGTACCTGCAGTCAGTAAACCCACCTTCCCTAATGTGGAATACATAAATTTAGGTGACCACGGGAACATTGCCGGAGATGCATCCCAGATATACCAATCCATAATATTGGGCGCTACTATTTGATGATCCCACGCTAGTGGCATACCTTTTTCATCCAGTGCTGCATTTATTTTATGCAAAGTGGCTGGACGATATAAATCATGTTGCGTGTCTTCTTCTCGTGACCAAACCAGCTTTATGATTCCACCGGCTTTTGCAGAAATTTCAGCGGCTTCTGCAACAAAGTCTTGTGATAGTCTTCTGCCAAACCCCCCACCAATAAACTGGTTGTGAATATGAACATCACTCAAGTCGATAGATGTAACTTTAGCGACGGCTACTGACGCGACATCTGGGGCCTGCGTCGAAGTCCAAATATCCACTCTATTTCTTTGCACATGCGCTGTACAGTTCATGGGTTCCATCGTAGCATGCGCCAAAAAGGGCGTCGTATACTCTGCTGACAGCTGCTTATTTGTGCTTTCGAAGACAGATTCAATATCCCCTTCTGAACGTTTCACATCACCTTTATCTTCCTCAGCAGCTTTCCTGTAAATGGAGAAGACTTCGTCTAAGTTATTCGCCATTTCAGGATGTTCAGACCAGTGAACATCCAGCTTCTTTTGAGCCTTACGTGCTTGCCAATATGAAGTAGAAACAATAGCAATACCTGACTGAATTTCAACAACTGTTTCAACCCCATCAATACCAATTAAAGTATTGCCATTATGTTTATTTGCTTTTGAGCCATATGCCGGCGCACGACTAACTACCGCATAACGCGTACCCTGAATTTCAATATCAATTCCATAAACAGCGTTTCCGGTAACTTTTAGTTGGCTATCCAGGCGTTTCGACGCCTTACCAATATATTTAAAATCCGATTTATTTTTAAGAGGAATATCTGAAGGTAATGCTTGTTTAGAAGCAAGACTTGCAAGTTCACCAAAACTAATTCTTTTAGAACTATCAGGATGAACCACAAATTTATTATCGATAGTAAGCTTATCGACTGGCACCTGAAAAACGTCTGATGCTGCATTTAGCAGCATGATTTTGGCAATCGCGCCAGTTTCTCGTAAAACTTGCCAGCTCGTTGAAAGACTATTACTCCCACCTGTAAGTTGAAGACCGTAGTCGCGATTTCTATATTGCGTATCTGCGGGTGCAAATACGATCTCAAACTCATCGGGCGAGGTATCTAATTCTTCTGCCACTAAAGTTGTTAAGCCTGTATAAGTTCCCTGCCCCATCTCTACTCTATCCAAGGTAAATATAAGGCGGTTGTCAGCAGTAATTTCAAGCCAAGCATTAGCATCCCAATTTCCATTCTCTTGGAGTTTGCTCTTATGTAAACTCTGGCAACCAGGAAGGGCAATAGCTATAGATAAACTACCGGTGGCGGTGAGTGTCGTTTTAAGGAAATTACGTCTCGAAGTAAGAATATGATTCACAGTAAGCCCATGCCTTGTAGTTTTTATAGAATGGTATTCGATATCAAAAAGAAACTATCACGTTAATACTAACTAGTGGTTTGCCTAACAGGTAACTCATAAGCTAGATCTGACTGCGTTCTTGAGGGTGAATTTGCAGTGGCCTTAATAGCTGCTTTTATACGCGGATACGTTCCGCAGCGGCATATGTTACCTGACATAGCTGAATCAATATCTTCATCCGTCGGGCTGGGGTTTTGTGTTAGTAAAGAAGCAGCTGACATTAGTTGCCCTGATTGACAATAACCACACTGAGGGACATTAAACTTAATCCAACTTTCTTGCAGGGGGTGAAGTTCTGAATCAGAACCAGACAAACTTTCTATCGTAGCAATAGATTGACCTTCAACAGATGAAATAGGCGTGATACATGATCTGATGGCAACACCATTTAAATGAACGGTACAAGCGCCACATAAACCGGCACCACAACCAAACTTTGTACCCGTGAGTTTGAGTTCATCCCTGATAACCCAAAGAAGTGGAGTATCCGCATCAGAATTAATAGTTTTGATGACGCCGTTTATATTTAATTTCATCTTGAGAAGCCTAATTATTTTTTTTGTAGCATGAAGTAATGAAAACGAAGAGTCAATAAACTCTGACCATCGGTCACACTTAATTCAAACTTACTTCATGCCATGAATCTCACGGTTAAGCTGCTTGGCTTTGTCGCCTTTCTTTAGCATGATATAGACAGCACCTGTACCTCCATGATGTCGTTGAGCAGAATGAAATGCCATGACCTCATCTATTTGAGGCAACCATACCGCCAGATGACTTTTTAAGATGGCAATTTTGTCAGGATTTCGATCCCCTTTACCGTGTAAGATAATTGCGGTACGCAGCTCGTAGCCCCAGCATTCCTTTAGAAAACGAAAAACCTCTCTTCGTGCTTCCTCAACGGTGAGTTTATGAAGATCAAGACGTGCTTCAATTTCATATTGGCCGAGTCTAAATTTTTTATAGACACCATTTTGAATACCTGGGCGTTTGAACGCGAGAATATCATTCGATTTTAAGGCAGGAACTTCGGACGAAGCTAACGGGTCTTCTCTTAAAAGACTTCCTATTGCCAACTTTCGTCTAACCCTGACGCCAGGAGTAACAACTGCTTTCTTGCTTATTTCAACTCGATCATTTTGAAGGGGTACTACACCCTCTAGCTCTTGAGCGAAAAGATCGTCAGATTCCATCTCTTCCTCCCTCTAAATGGCATCAACTGTAAGTTTAGAATTTGAAGTAATTGCCTGCAATGATGAAGACTGACTGAGCATTTCCCAGGGTGGAATTGGCTGGCAATGAGAGAAGATAAAGTCAGTAAAGGCGACAACTTTTGAGGGTGGCTCTCTTCTACTTGGGTAGACTAAATAAAATGTTCGTTCTTGAAAGGGGGTGTCGGGAAGAATTTTTATCAGGGATTTATTTTTGATATCTTCGCTAATCAGAATTTGTGGCACAGCGCCAATACCGAAGCCTTCTTTGACCATTTTTCGGATCATTTCCATATCATTGGCTATCATTCTGGATTTAGGCTGAAACTCTACTTTTCCATTGGATGTCTGAAATATCCAGGGAGAAACCGGGTGTGAAATACAGGTATGTTTTTCTAGATCCTGTAAACTTTTAGGTTCACCATGTTTGTTGATATAGTCTTGGCTTGCACATAATGATAAGCGTGCTGTGCCTATATTTCTTGCGATTAAACTTGAATCGGATAAAGGGCCGACTCTAAAGGCAATATCCACTTCCTGTTCAAGCATATCAATTTGTTTGTTATCAGAAATGATTTCGACATTAACTTTTGGGTATTTCTCTAAAAACTGTTTAATAACGTCTATAAAAAACGGTGTGCCAAAAGCAAGTGGAGTGCTGATACGTAATAAGCCACTTGGCTCAGATTGCATATTATTCACCACACGGTCAGCCTCATCGGCCTGCTCAAGCATCTTCTGACATTGAATAAAATAGAGCTTTCCCGTCTCCGTAGGTTTTAGGTTGCGCGTTGTTCGATTAATTAATCTAACGCCGACTCGTTTTTCGAGCTGACTTACTTTTCGACTGACTGTCGATTTGGGGAGTTTTAATTTTTCCGCTGCTTTGGTAAAGCTACCCGTACTGACGACAATGGCAAAAATAGCCATTTCATTGAGATCTTGCATGAACTGCACCTCACTATTTGCCAGAAGCACTGACGAATGAAACAATGAGCTAAAATTTATCTCATTAAGTTAAATAATGAAACAATTAAATGAATAATATTGCGGCAATATTATTCAGGTCGTGCGCATTCACCACGCGAGTTATCTAATCGACAACGGATTTTCCACAACAGTTTTAATGCCGTTGGATGGTTAACCTTATCTTCTTTTAAAGACATTCTGACACGCTTACTAAAATGATCAATTTCATCTTTTGTAAACTGGCTTACTTCAATCCAGTATTTTTGAGGAATCTCTTCTTCCGCATCTTTAACCATTTTATCAATGGCCTTTAGCCGAGTGAGAATATAATTTCTCATTTTATGACCAAAGTCTTCTGGGAATAAATCACGTTTAGCAACCGTCTGAAGCATGCCGTAGTACAAACGATAATTTATAATTCCGCCTTTCTCTCCAAGGCCGTGGTATAGCTCGAAGGTGTTATATGCAAGCGCTGGCATTAAAACTATATCTAAATTCCCATTATTAAATTGCCCAGCAAAACTAGCCAGAGTTACATTCACAGGTGAAGTGCCTGCTAAATCAGAAAACTTTCTAGCTTGTGGATCGCCATTCAAAATAGCCATTCGTTTACCAGAAAAATCGTCGATACTCTTTATGTTTCTGTTATTAACAAAGGCAAACATGGAACCGACGGGAAATGTAGCAACCACTTCATACTTTCCTTGGGTCATCAATTTTCCTGCTCTTGGCCTTGCCAGTGTTGCTAAAACTAACTCTAAGCCTTTTTCTGAGCTTATGGCTCCAATAGCATCCATTGTACCGCCAAATTGAACGAACTGGCGGGCCATAATACTTGTCAACAGAACAGCTTCACATCGTCCGGCTTTAAAGTCATTTGCAGCAACGCCTTCATCTGTATAAGCAACAAACCTTATATTTAAGCCCCATGCTTGCGCCTTAGGAATTAAATCCGAATAAAAAGACATAACGGGCCCATTTCTGCCGACAGGGTCCCAGACACAGAAAACTTTATCTTCTAATGCATATGCAGAAATACTTACTAAAGAAAGAAAAAGACTAATTAACAAGACATTTAGTGTCTTCATTCTGAAAACATTTCCTTATTATTGCTTTACTTATCAT
>JBFJZQ010000124.1:0-8868 GCA_041622015.1 Oleiphilaceae bacterium | reverse complement strand
TAACAAGGTTCTTGAGTTTGTGAGCCATTCATCAGCAACCGCCGCCACATCTAAACAGTGATAAGGCAATAAATGATAGTTCACATATCCACATTCGCTGACTTTAGCTTTGCCCCAGTATTTAAAATAATCTGCATGCTTTCCATAATCACTCATCACCTTCTCCAATCAATCCATCCAACGCACCAGGCGCGATGACTACCTTGTATTTCTTACGAAGCTTCAGCACATCGGGGTCGAAGTTTTCCATAATATCTTTGTGCGCTTCTTGCAACCAAAGCTTGGCAGCTTGTACCTCTTTGGTTTCCAGCACAGTCACTTTTGAGAATTTATCGTGTAATTCCTTAAAGTCCTTTAGAAAATAGCGCCAGCATATTTTTTTCAGTGCAGCTTCGTTGTTGAAAATGAAGTTCCTACGCCTTTCATCAAGTTGATTATCATCCACGCAAAATACGGCTGGATCGTCACGACTAAATTCCTGGCTTAAAATGTCCCAGCGCTGTTGAATATAGAGATACCAGCGATGCTGTAATTCTTCTAGTTGCTTTTCCAAACCATTCGCCTGGATTTCCCTATTCCACAGAAAACCGTCCTTAACAGATTTACCATGATCTTTCCCTTCCACATAGTCATGGGGAATTAACGCTTCGATCAGATCACTGCCTTTGTCTTCCAACTCACAGGTAAGATAACCAGCCAAGGAATAAAAATTGGCATAATAGAATTGATCCTTAATGATTAGCCTGACCCAAAGCTGAAAACGAAAGGCAAAATAGTCGCGTTTTTGATAGCCGGAAAATTGTTCTGAATTGGCTTTTTCCTGAAACAGGTAGTCTTTGTAGTCATAATCATAAAGCGTGTCGAAATCAAGCAAACTGGTATTTTCTGCCATCGACTCATTCAGATAAATCATGTCCTGCCCGATACCTTGGGTTAGTAATTTGGCCCAGTTAAGTGGATTGAGTTCAGCAATGGGTAATGTTTTCCACCTATCATCCGCATCTTTGGCCGTACAAGCGATACCCATTAACTCCTTCAACAATACACGGTTTACATGATTCTGTGCTGTTTGATCCATAGTCGCTCGAAAATGCTCCTGACGAGTTATAGGCCATGAATAATAAGAAGGGTTTGCAGCGATCAACGCTTTGCGTGCCGCAGATTGAATTGCTTTAGATTCCATTATTATTTTTCACTCCATGAAACTGAGTTTTTGCTATTCAAAGCAATCTGACATTTAACTGCGGCGAAATTGCCATAATTAAAAACGGAACGTCTGTATAACTTCCAATTACGTTTCTTAATTGGGCGGACACGTGGGTCCGCCCCTACGTTAAACCGCGACCTATCGATGACTACCTTACCCCGCGCCCTCAAAACCAACAATACTGTAAATTTACACATGTACAATTATTGAACATGTTAATCCATACGGTAGGGTTTTAGGGTTTCCCAGCATTCGCTGTCGACGATGATCTGTTGACCTTTCGGGTTGTGGTGGTAGTTGTCCAAGCGTAATTTTTGCAGTAAATATTTGACTAGGGCGGCGCGGCAAGGGATGTCTTTTTTTCCGTCTTCCATGAGGTAATCTAGCTCGATAGCGCGTTGGCTTTCTTTAGTTAGGCGTGAGTCTGCTTGAAGCGTCACGGTGAGCCAGGTGTTCCAATCTTGGTCTTGCTCGGCGGTGTATTGCGCCTTGCCTTCTTCTTCAGGCATGCCCATAAAACGGGATAATACGAAGTCTCTATAAGCTTGGTTCTTTTCACAATAAGCACGGACATGCCAACGAATGCCATCGTTGACGAGGGTATGCGGGCTGATGATCCGGCCTTCGAAGTCGCCACTTGAGAGCGAGTAATATTCGATATCGAGGCGTGTTTGTTGACGGCAAGCTTGAATGATTTGGCGCACGAGTTCTGTGTTGATATTTCGGATAGGCGCTTGAATAAGATCCAGATAATGATGGCTGGGGCTTTCTCCGAAAAAGCTTAAATATTCTTCTAGCGTGCCTTGAGTATAGTGCGGTTGAAAATTTTGGCTGGGTTGATGGCTTTTTGCTTTTGGGTCGTAGGCAAGCAAATTAGCTGGGAAATCTAGGCGGTATTTGTTGATGAGATTTTGAGCTGTCGTGCGTGATGCTATCGAAAAATAGCGTTGTAGCTTATTACTGGTTAACTCGCCTTCCCACTGTAAAACCACTTCTATAAATTGGTATTTACGGTACGCTTCCGTTGCTTGCATTACTCATCCTTGAGGGTCTTTTAAATTTATTTCTATCAGGGCGCACACTCGGGTGCGCCCCTACGGTTATGGCATTTTCAATACTTATCTGAATGTTTCGCACGTTGCCCTATGACCGCTAATGCAGCTACCCGATAGGCTTCGGCTAAGGTCGGGAAGTTGAAGATACTTTCGACGAAGATATCGACATCGGCGTTCGATAGCATCGCCATTTGGCCGATATGAATTAACTCGGTGGCACCCTCACCAACTATTTGGATGCCGAGTATTTTCTCACCTTGAGCGTCACAAATAATTTTCAACATGCCATCGCGGATACCGTTTATCTGTCCTCGGGATATTTCTTCGAACTTGGCTTTGCCAATAATAATCTCACCATGTTCTCCACGCGCTTGACGCTCCGTCATACCCACCGCTGAAAGCTCAGGAATAGCATAAATACCCGTTGGGATCATTTTGCTCATTGGGCCAACACCAATGCCTAAGGCATTGCAGCTCGCTCGACGCCCCTGCTCCATAGAGGCCGACGCTAAAGACGGTGGTCCAATGACATCACCTGCGGCATAAATATGCGGCACCGTGGTTTGGAGCATCTCATCAACACTAATATTACCCATTTCATTCACTTGTAGACCGGCATTTTCTAAATGCAGATCTTGCACGTTAGCCATTCGCCCTGCCGCACAAAGTAGTTTGGCAGACTTTATAACGGTGCCATCATCGCAATGCGTGACCACTTGAGACAAGCCATCCCATTCCACTTTGGTGACATTCTTTTCACCCAGCCATGTGCCGCCCATTTCGGTAAAGGACTCGACAAAGGTACTGGTCAGATCTGCATCCATAAAGCCTAGCGGCAATGGGTAGCGGTCGATCATGGTGACTTTCACACCTAATGCTTGAAAGATCGATGCATATTCACTGGCAATCACGCCGCCGCCTAAAACGGTTAGGCTACGCGGCAGGTACAGCATGGTAAGAATAGAATCACTGTCGAAGATATTTTCGTGGTCGACCGGAATGTTGTCGGGCATACGCGGTATCGAACCGGATGCGATGACAATAGAACTCGCGTGGAAACGTTCTGGCTCACCTCTTACTTTTGTTATTTCAACTTCATTGGCCGAAATGAACTTGGCTCGGCCATGCACGCGTTCAATATTATTGCGTTTGATCTGATTCACCATAAAACCATCATGCGCTTTTAGAACGCGATTCAGTCTGTCGATCAGTGTCGACATTTCAGTATCTTCGGCCAATTCGAAATTACACAAGGAAGCATTCTTGCGCATATTTTTAACGCGCAGCGCATTTTCACGAAGGGTTTTACTGGGTATAGTGCCCCGGTGAACACAAGCGCCACCTAAGCTTTGATCTCGCTCAACCAAAGCAACCGTTTTACCTGCTTTAGCGGCTTGCACGGCGGCTTTTTGACCGGCTGGGCCACTACCAATTACGAGCACATCTACGCGTTTAATGTCACTCATTGTCTCATTGCCTCCATGCCTGCAATCACTTTGTCTTTTTGTAATTTCAATTTTTCTATCTCATCCGCATAGAGGTTTAATGCGGCAAACACTTCATCAGCCAATACTTCATCGATATGACATTCACCCCCTACTTTACTTGTTAAGGTATCATGGGCTAGCTTGGCGGATGCGTGAATAACCGTGGCTTGGTCACGATGAGTTTTAGCTTGCAGATAATCTTGATAATACTGAACAGATTCCTGAACAATTGAAGGCATTTTCCAGTTTTCTACGATTACAGCACCAAAGGGTATGTGGAAATGCTCTTCGAGCAGCGCTAACTCATCTTCCCCGACCGCCTCTCCCCCTTCTGTTAAATACTCTGAAATGGACTGCAAGACCACCGGGCGACCAATACTATGTAACAAGCCACAGAGAAACGATGCTTCAACATTCTTTTTACTGATCCGCGCGACTTCTTTGCCCCAATGCGCAGTGACTAAGGCATGGTCCCAAATATGGGTCAAGCGCTTGTCAAACTGAGGAGCTTTAAACATTTTGCTATTAATAGAGGCCGCCAAGGCAATTTCAGTAATCAAAGCCATACCTAGACGAGCTATCGCTTGCTGAAGCGACACCATGGAAGCGTTTGGGGTGTATGCCGCAGAGTTTGCAATGCGCATAACATGGGCAGACAGACCTTGATCTCCTTGAATTAATTTCGCAAGTTGTGCGGCATCGGAATCCGGGTCATTGGATAAGGCTAAAACCCTACCAGCAACACTAGGGAGCATAGGCACTTCGAAAGACTTCGTTGACAATAATTCTGTTAGAAGAAGTTCAACTTTCTGACCTGCGGGGCTTAAAGACGTAAGATCTTGACTTTTTGACGCGCTAACTTGTGCTTGATTTTCCACGTTTTGGTGTCCACTTGAATAAAAATAATGGTTTTTATTGGCTGTAATATTTCTAGATGAAATAAGTGTAGACCAGCTTTAGCAAGTCTGCGGAACAAACATAATATTCAGTTAAACAGAAAAGAAATAACTCATTGAAATGGGCGTTTCTAGCACTTGAACTTCACCTAAATTAGTAGGTGCATTAATGACTATTATCCTGCAGAATCCTAGTACATTTTTTGTAAGGTGGGTTGATATGTCTAAGATAGCATGGGTGGCAGGCGCGAGCGGTTTAGTCGGGCAACAATTAATCGCGCAACTTTCAGAAGATGCAGAATTCTCTAAAGTCATTGCCTTGGTTCGAAAGCCGCTGGATATACCCATTTTCGAGCACAAGAAGGTAGAACAATTTATTGTGAATTTTGCCAAACTGGTAGCGCCAACTCAGAAAGTAGATTCACTTTTTTGCGCTTTGGGTTCTACTACAAAAAAAACACCGAGTTATGACGATTACTATCAAATAGATGTCACTTATCCTTATGAATTTGCCAAATTAGGCAAAACCAAAGGCGCTCGATTTTACGGTTTAGTTTCAGCACATGGTGCGAACATAGAGTCTCTTTCCCGTTATTTAAAAATGAAAGGACTTCTGGAAAAAGATTTAAGTAAGTTAGGCTATACCAACATGGTGTTTGCTCGCCCCAGCCTGCTTAAAGGTGATAGAAAAGAGTTTCGATTTCTTGAGAAATTAAGTGAATCCTTCGTAAGTATACTGCCGGGTAATTTCAAAGCCATTCATGCCAAAAACGTCGCAGCATCTCTAATACATGCTTCAAATCATGCCGTAGAAAAAAAACGTTTTCTAAGCTCAAAAGAAATGCAAAAACCTGGCAAAATTCGTTTTTCTAATTGACTTCCATTAGCCTAGCTAGAACCGACATGAACCCAGCAATCCAAGACAACCTTAAAGCCTTAATAGACTCACGGAAGAGTTTGATTCTTGCCAGTTTAAACAATGAAAACCTTCCCGAAGCCAGTGCCACGCCATTCCTCAAATCAGGCGATAGGTTTTATATTTTTATTAGTGACTTAGCCTCTCACACCCAAAATATCAAACAGAACCCAAAACTGAGCATCATGCTGATTGAAGATGAACTGGAAGCTAAAAACGCTTTTGCAAGAAAACGTTTAAGTTATGAATGTCAGGCAACAATCATTGAAAAAACACATGCAAACTGGGCAATTATTCTCGATAAATTCGAAGAGAAACAAGGGAAAACGGTGAGTATGCTTAAGCTCTTACCCGATTTTCATTTAGTTGAATTAACGACCATTTCTGGAAATTATATTGAAGGTTTTGGCAAAGCTTATCGTTTGACTGGAGAAGGCTTGCAGCAGGCTGTATTGCAGACGGGGAAGTAAATCGTAATGGTGCGCAAGCACACCCTCTAGATCAACCGAACCCTTGCCCTTTTCTTATATCTACTCACCCCATTTAGCGAGTAAATCTTGTTCAATACCGAGTTGGTTTAATATTCTCGCGACAATAAAATCGACTAAATCGTTAATCGTCTTGGGTTGATGATAAAAGCCTGGGCTTGCAGGAATAATGACTGCGCCCATTTTGGTCAACTTCAGCATATGCTCTAAGTGAATCTCTGAAAATGGCGCTTCTCTCGGAACTAAAATAAGCTGACGACGTTCTTTTAAGGCGACATCGGCGGCGCGTTCTATTAGGTTATTACTGGCGCCGTTTGCTATGGCTGAAAGGCTTCCGGTACTACAGGGGCAAACCACCATTTGAGATGGTGCGCCGGAACCCGACGCGACAGGAGACATCCAGTCTTCTTTTCCGAAGACGCTTAACTGGCCTTCTTTCGCGTTAAATATTTCACTCAGATAAGTTTGTAATTGCGCCGCTTGGCCCGGAAATTTATGCTTTGTTTCAGTGGCAATCACAATATGCGCAGCCTTACTAACCATCAGGTAGACCCGATGCCCTTGTGCCAGTAATACTTCTAATAAACGAATACCATACTGTGCACCCGAGGCACCGGTAATGGCTAGTGATATTGTTTTCTGCTGAGTCATATCAGTTATCACCTATTAAACATAAAACCTAGCGTTGCGATTTAAGTTCGGAAAGCAATTTTTGATGAATGCCACCAAAACCGCCATAGCTCATAATCACCACATGAACGTCATCATACTTTGATGGCAAATCGATAGTATGAGAGATTATTGACTCTACCGTTTCACCCAAGTGGTGCTTTTTATTTCCACCTGAAATCTGCGTTTCCAACCAGCTTAAGTCTGATAAATCTGCCCATATCACGTGGTCAGCTATGTCAGCACTTTTGAGTAAGGTGTCTTTATGAATCCCCATACGCATGGTGTTGGATCTTGGTTCAATTAAGGCGATAATTTTTTCTGATCCGACTCGCCGCTTTAAACCTTCCAATGTGGTTTTTATAGCCGTTGGGTGATGCGCAAAATCATCATACACCGCGACACCTTTTATCGTATCTAAATGCTGCATACGGCGTTTCACACCTTGAAACTCCTCTAGGGCTTTTGCACTGTGCTCTAAAGTTACCCCCACATGGCGAGCAGCGAGCATCGCGGCCACGGCATTTTGAATATTATGCTCACCCGTGACAGACCAGTTCACTTTTACCGTTTCACCATCCAAACTGACGTCAAAGACATCGCTTGTTTTGCTCAGGCGTGACCACATCGGCGTGTTTAATGCCACACTGCCTTTTTGGGAAAACGCTTCTGCTTCTGACCAAATACCTTGGGAGAGAACCTCATTAATTGCCTCAACTCCATCCGGATAGATCACCCGCCCATTCTCTGGAATCGTGCGAATCACATGATGAAACTGGGTTTGAATGGCCGCTAAATCAGCAAAAATATCGGCGTGGTCAAATTCAAGGTTATTCACAATAAATGTTCTTGGACGATAGTGAACAAACTTGGAACGCTTATCAAAAAACGCGCTATCGTACTCATCGGCTTCAATCACAAAAAAAGGCGTTTCACCCAGGCGTGCTGAACAGCTAAAGTTTTCCGGCACACCGCCAATCAAGAAGCCCGGCTTCATGCCAGCGTATTCGAGAATCCATGTGAGCATGCTCGAAGTCGTAGTTTTCCCGTGAGTACCTGAAACACCTAAAACCCACTTACCTGGCAAGATAGTGTCGGCTAAAAAACCGGGGCCCGAGGTATACGGTAAGCCTTTATTCAGAATTTCTTCAAGTAGCGGGTTACCTCGACTAATGGCATTTCCGATCACATATAGATCAGCACCTAAACTTAATTGCGATACATCGTAACCTGATATTAATTCAATTCCCTGCTCTTCTAGCTGGGTACTCATGGGCGGATAAACGGCCTGATCACAGCCGGTCACTTTAAGGCCTTTTTCTTTAGCCAGGACGGCAAGGCTACCCATAAACGTGCCACAAATACCAAGGATATGTATATGCATCTGGAATGTGCTCATCAATAAATCAATAAATCAACAGCCTACAGAAGCTCTGTAGGCGATCTAGTTAAATTACATGCTACCTTTGGCGTCAAGTTCGATAGCTTGATCCATTGCTTCAAGCAAGTCTTTACGCAGCTTCAATTTTGTACCGTGATGTGCACGCACACTCAACGTTTTGAATTGAGTTGCCACTTTCTTTGCGGTTTCCATTAATTGTTCTGGCTCAACCACTAAATCCAGAAAACCTGCATTGATGGCTTCTTCAGGGCCGAACATTTCAGCATTAATAACAGAACGATTAAAATAATTAATTGGCATTCTGCCACGTGCCATTTCAATACCTGCATGATGCATCACCATGCCAATCGCTACTTCGTTTAAACCGATCTTAAATGCACCGCTTACACCAATACGATAATCACTACATAAAAGCAAAAATGCCCCCTTAGCAACCGCATGACCACCACACGCGGTAATAATAGGTGTTGGGAACGCCAACATTCTTCGAGTGAGCTTAGAGCCCTCTGTCACCAATGCCATCGCATCCGTCATGCTTTTCTGCATGGTTTTCAGATCATAACCACCGGATAAAATACCGGTTTGCCCTGTTAGAATCACAACAGCTTTGGCTTCTTCTGCTTGATCCAAGGCTGAATTTAATTCTTCAATGACCTGATGAGAGATTGCATTCACTTTACCGTTCTGAAGGGTGATATTAGCGATACCCTCTTCAATTAATACATTTACAAATTCCATAACATTGACC